>WAJX01000055.1 GCA_015523665.1 Ferroglobus sp. | reverse complement strand
GCTGAGTTCAGGGTTTTGGGGTTTGGCTGGATTGGTTCTCAGCTTATTTGAACAAGGATGGAGTTGTCTGGTAAATTGTGGCTAAAAATCCAGTTGTATTGGAGTTTGTTTGTAAGTTGTTTATGTTGTGTTGCTTATAAGGCAGGTTGATAAGACATAGTCATAGTATAGTATAAAACTGTAAACAATTATATACTGAAAGTAAACACAACACTCCCAATGAAATCGTACGATCTATCACAACCTACAGCTCCTTCACAGAAATTTAACATCATTCCAAAGAAGGTTTTCTTAACCTCAGGAGTAGGGACTCATAGAGATGAGCTTATAAGTTTCGAACTCGCATTAAGAGATGCAAAAATTGAAAAATTCAATCTTGTACCTGTAAGCAGTATCCTTCCCCCAGGTTGTAAAATTGTAAGCATTGAGGATGGTTTGAAAGAGATGCATCCTGGACAAATAGCTTTTTGTGTTATGGCCAGAAAAACGAGTAATGAGACCGGGAAGAAAATATTTGCAAGTATAGGAGTAGCAATTCCAGAAGATGACTCGCTTCATGGTTACATAGCAGAATATTCTGGAGAATGTAAAGAAAATTTAGAAGATATCGGAAGACATGCAGAAGATATGGCTAGCTATATGGTTAAAACAGCATTCGGGATAGAGTCAATTAAAACATTCAATGTTACAAAAACAGCTGATGTGAGAGGATACACAACAGTCATAGCAACTGCGGTATTTGTTTTTTAGTTTATTTTCTTTATTTATCCATTTTTATTCTTTTATGTTTATTATTGTTATCCATCATATTTATACATCATTTCAACTTCTCTCGTCCCCAGGGAATGTACAAATCATGTTCTATATCAAAAAGATCAAGTATTCTGCCTATAGTATGGTCTATTAGATCTTTTACGCTTTTTGGTTTTGTATAAAACATTGGAATTAAAGGGAATATTATAGCCCCAATTTCTGCAAGTTTTTTGAGAGTTGAAAGATGCCCTAAATGTAGTGGAGTTTCTCTTATAGCTAATAGTAACTTCCTTCGCTCTTTAAGAGTCACATCAGCACTTCTCACTATAAGGTTGTCTGCTATCCCATAGGCGATACTTGATGCAGTTTTTATTGTACACGGAACTATAATCATACCATTATGTTTAAAAGATCCGCTTGCTATTGCTGCATCCATTTCATCGTATCTATAAACATAATCAGCCAAACCGATAACATCGTCAACACTATAGTCGGTTTCAATCTTTATATTAGCCTCAGCTAATGGTGATATTATAAGATGAGTCTCAACATTCAAATCTTTGAGGATCTCAAGAATTCTAATTCCATAAATTTGACCCGATGCACCAGTTAGGGCAATAATAAGTTTCATCATATCCTCCAACCTTTGGCCATTTTTAATCTATTTTTAATCTTTTGTCTCAATAACTTTTAGCTAAAGCTGAAATTTTCCCATTATTTCCACATATTATACACTTCCCATTCTCTTCAACCTCTAACCAATCGGGAATTTCTACAAAATTGCCAAGAACATTAGCTGAGAAAATTTCTTCTATCTTCATTCCACATTCTATATTATCACAAAGATGAAAAACTATAACTCCCTCTAAATTTCTTATCTCCTCAATGCTCTCAATATATCTAATCTTCTCCCTCATAAACTCTAAAGCTCTTTTGGCTAATCTTTTCTTCATATCCTCTGCCCATTTCTCAATATTCTCCTTGCAGAGATCATCAACTGATATTTTCTTCTTTTTCCTTTCATCTCTAAATGATATTACAACATTTTTCTCATCACATTCCTTTGGGCCTATTTCAATTCTTAATGGGACAGCCTTAAGCTCCCATTTGTAATATTTCGCTCCTGGTCTCTCATCGCTCTCATCAAGAATTACTCTAAAATCACCCTCAAGTTTTCCAAAGATTTCTTTAGCGAAATTCATTACTTTATCTTCACTTCCTTTATAGAGAATTGGTATTATCACTATCTGAATTGGGGCAACTTCAAATGGTAAGATTAATCCAAAATCATCTCCATGAATGCTCAAAAGAGCAGCTATACATCTTTCAGATATTCCATAACATGTCTGATATACAAATGAATGACTACCATTAACAGTCTCATATTTTATATCAAAAGTTTTTGCGAAATTATCTGCAAGATTATGAACTGTTCCTATCTGCATCGTTTTGCCATCTGGCATTATTGTATCAAACGCTATGGTATAATCAGCTCCAGGGAATTTATCCCAGTCTGGCCTTCTGAGAATGAGATAAGGAATAGCAAGAAAATCGTAAAATTCCTTGTAAAGCTTTATAGCTAATTTAATATTCTCCTCAGCTTCCTCATAACTTCTATGAGCGGTGTGGGCTTCTTTAAATGATGTTATCTCCCTAAGCCTTATCAATGGTCTGGTATGCTTAGTCTCATATCTAAAAACATTAACGATCTGATAAATTCTTAACGGCATGTCTGCATGGCTCCTTATCCAAAGTTTAAACATCGGATATATTGCAGTCTCACTTGTTGGTCTTAAGGCTAACTTCACATCTAACTCATCTAACCCACCATGAGTTATCCAATAAACTTCATCTTCAAATCCCTTAATATGCTCTCCCTCTTTACCAAGCTCTGTTTCAGGAATTAGAGTTGGAAAATAAACTTCTTCATGATCTTTATCCATAATTTCTCTTAGCTTTTCGTAAACATATCTCCTAAGTTTGAAACCGAATGGAAACCAAACATATAGTCCTTTAACAGGATATCTCACGTCCATTATCTCCGCTTGTTGAATCACTTCATGATACCATTCTGAAAAGTTTTCTTTAGGTGGAAGCATAGATTTGGCAAATTAAGAAGGTTATTTATGTTTTCTGCTTTAGTCATAAATAATAATTAATATATTATAGATGATTATATCAATTATATATGAAATTATATTTAATTAATCTTTAATTAATAATCTATTAATCTACTATTGTGAAATGAACTATAGTAATGAATTCCTTATCCTTTATATCACCATATATTTCCTTCAAAGCTGATATTAACTCAGCCCTACTTTTAAATCCATCTTTTATAGCATCTTCTTCAGTTAATTCATTTACTCTCTTAACGACAACTTTATCAACTCTCGCTTTTACAAATGGTTTATAATCAACTGTTAAATCAACTAACTCTCCTACAGGATACCTCTTTATTCCCCTTCTAATCGTTGTAACCTTTTTTCTTTTCAAAATTTTATCAACATAATCTCTGTCAAAGTTTATTCTTCTCTCCACCATAGTATTGCCTCCAAATCTTTTGAATAGCCTTCAATAAGATTTTAAAGGCTTTTGGCATTTTAATTTCATTCCAACTCTTGAGTTGTAAACATTTGGCTATCAACAACTCTTCTTCATAATCTTCAAGCTTTATTCTATCCACTCTTGAAAAATGATACCTCACCAAAGGTCTTGCTATATCGGACATGTATTCATACAAGCTGTGTCCTTGGAAATATTTTTTAAATCTCCTCTCCTCTACTTTACTAAACAACGGTTTCTCAATCTTTGCATCTTTTAAAATACTTGAAAGTAAAAGCTTAGCTGATTCCACTTCTAAATCTCTAAGCTCATCTCCCAAATACTCAATTAACCTTCTTATAAATTCAGAATTTATATCCTCAATTACAGAATGTACGTGCATCTTTAAAGCCCTTAAAACTATGATAGAATACTCTCCAGATATCTCATTCCTCTGGGGAGTTATATGAACTGGTGTGAATTTATTCTTCATCCAAAATCTAAGCAATTCTGGAGAGATACCAAATCCGCTACCAACCCAATCCAAATTTCTTTCTTTAGCCCATTCAACTAATTTCTCTAAAGCAAAACTACCTATCCCCATATCCATCAGATCTGGATGAGTTGCTATTCTAACGATTCTAACACCTTTCAATTTAGGGAAATTAAAATCCCAATAATGCTTAAGCATCAAGTCAGGGATTATTTGTCCCTTTGGTTTATAACCTGAAGCCATCTTTTCGATAGTTTCCTCATCTATCCCTCCCTCTACCGCAACATGAAGACTACAAACAGTCTTTCCATTAACCTTAACCCTCATCACCAAATGGTTTGGAACATCCAATAAGATTACGAGATCAGAAGGTTTGTTACGATAATGTGCAAGCACGTAAATCCCAACAAACTCTCGGAGTAATGTATCATCTTCAATAAGTCGATCTTTATCAATCTCCTCAAACTCCAATTTTCCAGTTTTTACACTTTCGATATCTATATCATCAATAATCGCTGGTTGAGCGTCGAGTAGAAGGACATCGTAAAGCCATTTCTCTATTGGATCATCTTTTCCATATCTTATAGGCTCCTCAAGATGTATTTTCTCTATTTCGATATTTTCATCGTTTTCAAGCCTTTTGAGAAATCTTATCGAGAAACCTCTACCAGTTCCTTCATATCCATGAATAGTTGTGGAGAATATCGTATATCTAACACCTTTAACAATTTCCCACAAAACTGGGACATCAATTCCCGCTGATTCATCAACAATTATGATATCTGCATAATCTTTTTCTATCATGGCTCTTCTAGGTACAACATACTCAACTCTGGCCCATTTCGAGTTTATCACTGTTATGAGGTTATTACTCTTTTTTTCTTTAAATTCGGTCATTCCTTGTCTAATCAACGCTTTTTTAAGAAAGATAAAATATGTCTGAACAGCATTCGGATTCGGAGCTACTACAAGTATTCTTACAGCTCTTTTCAAAACTCTTTGCATCCTTGAAATTAAGTAAGGTGTTACTATTCCTAAAATAGCAGTCTTTCCTCTACCTCTGTTTGCTGTTATGACAACAGCTTTTTTATCTTTTTTTCTATTAAAAAAATTCTCAAAAACTTCAAGAACTCTAACTTGATCTTGAGTTGCACATAACTTGTAAAGTCTCCTCTTTATTTCTCTCTCATCTTTTGGAATGACTATCTCCTCTCTTGGTTTGACCTTTTTTTCAAAGCTGTATGGCTTGATAATTTTATCTTTATCCACATCAAATATGATTATCCCATCAGCGGAGAGTGTTTTTTTAATAAACCTCCTATAAAATCTCGGGACGATATCATCAACTGTATAAGGCTCACTTACGAGATCTTCATGCCATTTTCCAACCAGGTTTTTCCATTTCTCAATGTGTGGAGATATTGCAATTATAACTCCACCTTCTTTAACAGTTTCAACTACAATACCAAGATCATTTGGATGGAAACCCGATGAGAGATCCAATACTAAAGAGTCAAAAGTCTCTCCAAGAACTGTGTGTGAATCTTTAAAATGAATAATCCTACCATCAAAATGCTCTTCAGCAATTTCAATAAAATCGCTTCTTCCAACAACTAACAGATTCTCATAGTTAACTATATTCAAAATTTTTTTTATTAATCCTATAACCTTATCATTCAATTTAGAAGTGCAGAGAAAAACTGCAAATCTATGGCTATTTTCCGAACTTATAGTTGAGGCTTTTGCAACCTCCTCCATCAAACTAGCTGTCATCCTCTCTCTTAACACAAAAACGATTAAATAGTTTTATCATCTTTTACCTCTATCACATCTAACCTCTCAACATCACATCTTAAATTCAAGATTTCTGATAAACTTGGTTTAGTTCTACCCTCATCTCCGTTGATTAGCTCTTTGATGTAAAGACCACTTTCAGCCTCGATTATAATCACTGCCCTTTTATCTTTAAGGAGAACTAATTTTGTTAAAAAGACCTTTCTTTTCCTGATTAAATCAGCTCTTCGATGCAATACTCTTTTTGGAGTTCTTTGACTTATCTCGCACTCAAGTTTTCTTAAAGCATTTTTTAGAGAAGTTTCATCAACTTCTCTCTCAAATACAACCACAGCTCTGTAAACCTTCCTAAACTTTGCATTTTTTATATGAGCTACAAGATCTCTATTACAAAAGTTGTATAACTTTACTTCAATCTTCCCTCCAGCTTTCTGATTTATCTCTCTCTCAAGCTCATTTAACTTCACACTTCTCTTTCTTGGATTTACTATTTCAACAACAAACGGTCTACCACTACCCAACATTCTAACATCTACATCTTCTCTCCCAGCTCCGTGAAGAAATGCATTACTCGATTTAAACTTATCTATAATTGGAGAAATTATAAACTCCTCGACACTTAGATATTTCCTACCCGTTCCATTACACATCTCACATCCTTTCCCATCACAATATCCACACAACCATCTGGTTTGAGAGAAGTTTCTAACTCTCTTTTTGTATTTGCCGTATATATATACATTTTTAGCTTCAACATCAAAATCTAAGGTTTCAAGATCGATCAAAATTCTGATATCCCCGTTTACCTTATAAGTCCTTCCAGTAATCTTCTCAAGTTCTTTTACAAGTTCTTTATTGAAATGTTGTTTTAGATTATCCTCAATTCCAAATTCATATTTCAAAAAATCCTCTATAGCTTTTATACTTCCTCTCAATCTCAACCCGATTGAAAAATTGTTGAATTCGTAATCTTTGAGAGTTTCAGTTATTTTTATAGCTAATTCTGGAATGTGATCAAATATACCACAACATACTACACAATTCTCACTAATATTAAAATCACCAATATTAATGTCTTTAAGCCTTTTATGACATTTTTCACACACAGAGAGCATAAAAAGGATTTGGCTTTGACTTTAAATAAAAATTTATACTATGTTTGTTGTTAGTGAGAATTCACGATTTATAAGTTCGAGATTTACTTCACTTCCGAAAATATTAGAAAGTAATTCAATCTTAATTCTAACTTTTGTTCTCTCTCCATTTCTTAAATGACTAATCCACCACTTACTAAGCTTAGAATTATCTATGTATACTGAAATATCATAATCAGTCTCTCCCCTTTTAATAATCATCTCCTTCTCGATAGTTCCACTTCCAACTGTTATATCGTTCATCATAATTTTGTATGTCACTTTCTTGATTTTAATAGGAGTGCTAAGTGAGTTGGAGAATGTTATATGAGCGATTATTTCCGTGTTATCTCTGTCAACTTTTCCCCACTCAGCATTGATACTCGCTTTAATTTGATTCATCAAATTAATCATCTCACCTTTAAAACTTGAGTTTAATATATCAGTTTTTATCTCAGTCTCTTCTTTAAAAGGTATTTCAAATTCCATTATACCAAATTTAAGAATTATTTTACCATCCACCAAAATTTTAGATTTTTCTCCATTTTTTATATGAGTTATCCACCATTCTGGGATCTTGGTATTATCTATCTTAGTTGAAATCTTTAAATCTGTTATGTCCATAGCTTTAAGAGTTATATCCTCTGTTCTCCCTTCACCCATTTTTATACCATTCATAAAAAGATTTACCTTAATACTTTTAATAGAGATTGGAAATGGATTTGGATTATTGATTTTTAAGTATGTTATCATTTCAGAATACGAATTAGTTATCTCTCCCCAACTATTTTTATATTCAACTATCTCAGGTTTTCCAAAAGCAGAACAACCTGAGAGAATTAGGATCAAGATGAGTAGTAAGATCTTTCGCATGTTCAAAAATAAGATTCTTTTTAAAAATATTTTTGTAGAAATATATATTATATTAATATATTATATTAATATTTAATAAAATTTTTTAATACAAAAACAATAACATTTAAAAACTTTAATAATAAAATAAATTGAATAGTAAAAATAACTATTAATTTAAATGTTTCTATTATTTTAATTATTTTAATTTTATTTTATTTTTATGGGTCCGCCCCGATTCGAACGGGGGACCTTCGCCTCGTCAAGGCGACGTCATAACCGCTAGACCACGGACCCTTAGTAAATATTAAATTCAAGAGTGATTATAAGCATTACGGTTCTCTTCTACTTTTATGAAGGTAAAGTTATACAAAATTATTTACATTTACTAATAACTAAACTAAATTATTACTTTCATAGTTTTAATCTTTAATATAAAAACTTTTATAAAATTTATACATTAAAATTTAATTCTTTCAACTAAGACATATTTAGGTTCATTATTTTCTACATCTGCATATATAAGTTTTTTATTTACACTTTGTGATAATCTAACATCTCCGGCAATCTCTCTTGGAGTTATGCTATTTCTAATGACTTTAACCAAATACTTAGAGTGAGACAGTTCATTCACACTCCTTATAAACTCATAAACTCTGAAGTCACTTCCAAATTTAAATCCTGTTTTAACCATAAATCTCCTTAACCTTAAGTCCCTATACACGATATATAACTTCCTCTCGACAAGTTTCTTTAAATCTTTAACACTCGAACTCTCCAGTTCAAGTTTTCCGGACTCTATTAAATACAACGACTCATAAGGGGATAAGATTACGATTCTATTCTTTTCTGTTCCATAGAAATATTTTCTAAAGATTTCTACATCCTCTGATATTACTCTATTTCCGACAACTTTTCCTGTGATTTTCCTTATCTCTTCTTTATGTTTACCTTTTTCATCAAATTTTGAAATAAGAAAAAATGTAATTTCACTTTCATTATCGACTATTGCTATCTTTTTCCCCACAAGTTTCTCCAATTCATTAAAATTAAGCTCATAATCTTCTTCAAGGAGAATATATTCACAAACATCTTCTACTCTAATTTTTTTACCGCTATTTCTGAGATATTCAAATATAAGGTATTTGTTTATATCTACTTCCTCTAACAATCTCGATAAAGTTACAACTTTTTCTTTTTCAAAAATTTCAATACTGCCTTTAGATAAGAGATAGGCTGCCTCATCAAACGTTAATCTCAGTTTATCTCCAACTTTCTTCCCAAAATTTCTATTAACTAATCTCGTTGAAAAATTAACATAAACACCATCACTTTTTAATTCACCAATCATTATTGCTAGATAGGAAGTGTAAAAATAAAACTTTCGAAGGACAAAATTTAAATTTCAAAACATCAATGCTCAAAGACAGAGCCGCCGTAGCTT
>WAJX01000054.1 GCA_015523665.1 Ferroglobus sp. | reverse complement strand
CTTAAATTAATGTCTGGGATTCATAATGTTATATCTTTAGAACTTTAGCGTAATATCCTCAAGATTCAATCTTGAAGAAAAAATAAACAAATTAAACAAATAAGAGAAACTGCTAAATTAGAATATTATTATATAAAATATATACTCAAAAAATATACTTAGAAATATATCTAATAAATAAAGTTGTAAAGATTAATGAATGTGGAAAGTAATATAAGTCTAAAGCTGAACGTTCTCAATTTTTAAGCTGAGCTGAGAGTAAAAATTTAAGAAATGTGTTTACATTTAATCCTAATGGGATTTATAAGCTCAGTCAACTAAACACTAATATCAGGATAATCTTTTTTAAATTTTTCATTAAAATGTCACACCATCACATTTAAATACAGAATACTTTGAATGTTAATTGAAGCGGGGTGGGGTAGCCAGGTAATCCCGGCGGGCTCATAACCCGCAGATCCGTGGTTCAAATCCACGCCCCGCTATTATGCTCTTTTTCACCCCACTTCGCTTATTTACTTACACTATTATAAAAATTTATAGATAATATATATAATTATTAATATATAATTTATACATAATTAGGAAAAAATATAAAAAGGTAAAGATGAGATGAATAAAAAATTGAGAGGTGAGGGAATGGAAGCTAGCAGAGTATCAGATATTTCGACATCAGTTATAAGAAGGATGTTTGAAATTGCTGAAAATGCAAGAAAAAAAGGAATAGATGTTGTAAATCTTTCAATAGGGGAACCAGATTTTAATACAGATCCATTAATAATCGAAAGAGCAAAAAAAGCCATGGAGGATGGTTATACTCACTACACATCAAATCTTGGAATAGAAGAGTTGAGAAATGAAATTGCTGAGAGATATCTGAAAATGAATATTGAGATAAGCAGTAATAACGTTATGATCACTGCTGGAGCGAGTGAGGCTTTAATAAATGCAAGTTTAGCATTTATAGAAAGAGGTAGTAAAGTTTTGATTCCAAGTCCGTCCTTTCTTGCATATTTTATGTATGTAAAGTTGTGTGAAGCTAAATCAGTTAATATCAAAGTTCATGATAACAACTTCATTATAGATGTAGATTTACTTAATGAAGTACTGACTAAAGATGTTTCTGTTATCTTTATAAATTATCCCAATAATCCTACTGGAGCTGTTATGGATCAAAAAGAGCTTAGAGCGATAGCTGAAATTGCAGAGGATAATGATGTAATTATAATAAGTGATGAAATCTATGACATGATTTACTATGATAAAAAACCTGGAACCTTGGCTGGGTATGAGAATGTGGTAGTTGTAAATGGTTTTTCAAAAAGTTTAGCAATGACGGGTTGGAGAATTGGATATGCTGTGGCTGATGAAGAATTAATTGAAAAGATGTTGAGAATTCATCAAGTTAACGGAGTTTGTGCTCCAGCATTTGCCCAAAAAGCAGTTGCAGATGTGATGGCGGAAGGAATAGACAGGGAGATAACGAAATCCATGGTAAGGGAATTTAGAAAGAGAAGAGATTTTACTTATAAAAAATTGAAGGATATGGGATTTAAAGTTTTTAAACCTGAAGGTGCTTTTTATTTCTTTCCCGAGTATAGGGGCGATTCAGTAGAATTTGTTGAATCGCTTGTTTCTGGAAAGGGAGTTATATTAACACCAGGATTTCCATTTGGAGAGGGTAATGAGAGATATTTTAGAATAAGTTATGCCACATCATTACAAAATTTAAAAAAAGCGATGGAAAGAATCGAAGAATTTTTAGAGGAAACTTAAATATAATATAATAAAAAATATATAAAATTTATATGTTTGCAGATATATTCATATTAGTAAACGCAAAAGTTTAAAATAGAACTCTTCTTCATCTCAGCGGTGGTTGAATGTTATCACCATTCGAAGTGAAACTTGTGAACTCCCTAAAGGAGGGAAGGAAATACAGTATTGATGAAGCATCAAAATCCTCAGGTTTGAGTAGAGATGCTGTTTTAAAAGCTATTTATTTACTCCAAGAGAAGGGGGTTGCAAAAGTTGAAGAAAGGATATGGAAAGAGTACGAACTAACTGATGAGGGTTTGAGATGTTTAACTAATGGACTACCAGAAGAGATTGTTTACAATGAAATAAAAAGAGGGAAGATAAACTTAAGAGAGTTGGAAAATGAGTTGGGAAAGAATGTAGTGAGGATAGGAATAGGGTGGCTTAAAAGGAAGAATGCGATAAGAATAGAGAATGGAAAAATAATTCTAACAAAAAAACCTGAGTTTGTGGAAAGAGATGTTTTAAATACTATATATGAAGATAGAACTGCTAAAATTGATGAAAAACTCGTCAAAGATTTGCTCAAAAGAAAATTAATTCGAGTTAAAGAATATAAAGAAGTTTATTTGGAAATTTTAAAAAAGCCAAAAATAGAATTAAAAGAGTTAATTTCAGATTTAACGCCAGAAATTTTGTTATCTAAAACTTGGAAAGGAAAAGATTTTTTAGAATACGATATAAAAATCCCATCCAAAGAGATATTCACTGCAAAAATTCATCCTTATGAAAGAAT
>WAJX01000053.1 GCA_015523665.1 Ferroglobus sp. | reverse complement strand
TTTACTTAAATTTTTAATACAAAAACTATAAAGCCAAAAAATTAATTATTCCCAATCAAAAGATATTTAAAAATGGAAAATATAAAAATAAAAATGATAAAATAAAAATAATTCACGGTGTTTAGATATGAAAATTTCCATTATTTTAAGAGGAGAGCATGGAAAGCGAGCTTCAAAAATAATATCTGAGCATTTTCAAACAGAGGTCTTCGAACTTCCTGAAAATCTTCCAGAAATTATAGATGAACCAGAGAAAATAGAAATTCCCGAAAGAATTTTTGATGCAGATATAATCATAAGTTATGCATTCCATCCAGATATTAACCATGAAATTGTAAAAAGAGCTAAAAAATATGTTATCCTCCCAGGAGGGGCCGAAAGTGGTTCTATAACTCAATTAAAAAGAGTGGCTGGAGATAAAGTTAAGATCATTTGGGAAGAGGTATGCTGTGCAACTCCGAATATTGAAGATGATGAAGTTAAAGAGTTCTTTGAGATGTTCGGAATGCCAGAATTTGAAGTAGAGATTGAGAATGGTGTCATAAAAGACGTTAAAGTTAAAAGAGAGACTATATGTGGTTCAGCAAAATTTGTTGCTGAAAGATTAAAGGGGATGAGGATTGACGAAGCTCCAACAAAAGCTGGCTTTTTAGCTCAAATCTCCCCATGCTTAGCATCCAGAGGATTGAAGGGGAATATACATAAAGCTGGGAATATACATAAGAAACAGATTGAAAAAGCTATAAAAAAGGTTATAAAAAGATCTCAAGAAGGGTAGATGTAAAAATAACTAAACTTATTAACGCATTAGAATAAAAAAAAGCAATTTGTATACTTTCATATCCTCTAATTTCAATTATCGCATGCTGATATATCAAAAGTAAAGCAACGAGTATCATTCCAATTTTTATTATAAATCCATTTAAATAATTTATTATTGAAAATAAAAAAAGAATAAAAAAGATTGCATGGTTTAAAGCTGATAAAATCTTTGCATTCTTCAAACCAAAATGTGCTCCTATAGAATGTAATCCCATCTTAATATCAAAGTTATGATCTTGTAGAGCATAGATTATATCAAAACCCGCAACCCAAAATATAACAGCTATACCTATAATCAAAACGATAAAATCTTCTCCGAATATATTAAATGAATTGGTTATTGCTATCCAACCACCCATTGGAGCAAATGCAAGATTTAAGCCTAAGACGTAATGAGACAGACAAGTGTATCTTTTTAGATATGGATAGATATAAGCTGTTATAGCAGGAACTGGAGAGAGAAGAAATGCAAGCTCATTTATTAGATATGCGGAGATGAAATAAATTAGAAGAGAGATAAATGTTATCGAATAAGCCTCTCTCAGAGATATCAATCCTGCGGGGATATGTCGTTGTGATGTCCTAGGATTTAACGCATCTATCTCTCTATCAATTATCCTATTTAAAGTCATAGCTGCTGTTCTCAATCCTGTAAATGCTGTTGCAATCAGAATAATTTTGTTTAAATCTATACTCCCCTTTGAGGCTAAAAAAGCTCCCAAATATGCAAATGGAAGTGCAAAGAGTGTATGTTCAATTTTTATAAAATCCATAATCATCCGAATTTTTTTTATCATCATTTATAGAGTTATGGAGAGATATAAAAAGGTGATATAATTTGGGGGATCATAATGTTTAGCAATGCCGAAGATTCTGCCACAGCCGGAGTTATAGCTCTACTTTTAGAAGTTTCCAGTAATCCGAAATCTGGAAATGTTGATAGAGAACATAATCTCAAAGATCTAACCTACGAAAATTTTTTAATTTCTTCCGCCTCAGCTTTTCCAGCTTTTCTTAAGTTAGCTAAAAGACAGATAAGTATAGGCGAGGGCGTTTTATCAGCAATCAATAATAGTAAGAGGTTTCAATCCACCAACAATGTTCATTTTGGAGCATTTCTCTTATTAGCCCCACTCATACATTCATGGGGAGATGTTGGAAAAGCAGTAAATGCTATAAAATCCACAACGTATAATGATTCAATTCAAATTTTAAGAGCTTTCAAACTCGTAAAAGCAAGAGTTATGGATACCGAGAATTTAAGCTTAAAGTCTGATGAGACCGAAAAGATGATAATTGAAGAAAGAATAAATCTCTATAAATGGATGAAACTCGCTCCACCTGAAAATATAATTGCAAAGGAGTTGATCGATGGATATAAGATGACAATCATGGCAAAAACTTTCCTCTTTAAATTTTTAGAGCTTTATGGCAATATAAACAAAGCTATAGTTGTTACATATCATAAACTTCTCTCTGAAGTCATTGACCCACTCATAATTGCAAAACACGGAATTAAAAAGGCTGAAATGATAAGAAAAACTGCAGAAAAAACGTTTAAACTTTTTATAGAAACAGGAAAGTTCGATCTTTTTCATAGACTTGATGAAGAGCTTTTAAAAATGAATGCAAATCCAGGTAGTATTGCAGATATAATCTCCTCCTCAATCTATCTAGCTTTAGCAGAGGGGTTAAGGATATGATAATAGATGATATAAAGAAATTTGGACTCCAAGAAGGAATAAATGAAGTTATCGGAATAGTGACAGAGAGTTGGGTAAATACTGCTCCTTTAGGTATTATAGTTGAGAGTGATGGAGTCAGAGTTAAGCTTTACAACAATCATACAAGAGAGTTAGTTAGGAGAAGTGGAGAACTTTACATCAATGTTATCATAGACCCAATAGTTTTTGTAGTATCAGCTTTTGAAGACCTCTCTGAGGATTATTTTGAGAGCTTATCCCCCCCAATTATAAAAGGAGCCATGAGTTGGATTAAGTTTAAAGCCGATCTTAAGGGAATTTTTGCTCATCTTGAATTTATAGAAGGAGAGATTTTGAGAAAAAGTGTAATAGCTATTAACAGAGGATTCAACGCTCTTATCGAGGCCTTAATTCATGGGACAAGGTATGTAATAAAAAGAGACGAGAAACTTAAGGAAATGATCCTATATTATGGTAATATCATCAACAAATGCGGATGGAGCGATGTCAAAAAAGCTTATGAGTTAATGCTTGAATATCTAGAGATATGAAACTTGGAGTTATCGTTAATCCCAGAGCTGGAAAGGGAGTAGATGAGAGTTTGGTGAAAGATGTTGTAGAAAAGCTTGGAGATGTTGTTTTAACTGGGGAAGAAGATTTAGGTGAAGTTTATTTCCCTCACGCTAAAGTTTTAAAGATTAAAAGGAGTTTTAGTGGTAAAGATACAACAGAACTTGTAAAGAAAATGGACGGAAAAGTTGATGTTATAGTTGTTTTTGGTGGCGATGGGACAGCCAGCGATTCCGCTTCAGCCATGCCTAAAACACCATTGCTTTGTATAGGAGTTGGAACAACAAATGTTGGAAAGCTTATAACACCACCAGATTTTGAACCTGAAGATCTTAAAGTTGTTGAATTTGATGGGATGTATCTCCATGAGACAAAAAAGATAGGTTTTAATGATGTAGTTGCTGGAAATACAATTCTAACAACCATAAATGGAAAAATTATACATGTTGATGCTTCAAAGTTTATGGAAGGAGAAAAAATACCATGTAAACCTGAAAAGTTTTATGGAAAAGTAACTTTTCTTGAAAAAGACTCAAAGGAAAGCTCAAAGAATATTTCAAAGAATGTTTTAGAAGGTATTTTTGGAAACATATTCATTAATTTAACATCAAAAGAGTTTCTTGGAAAAGGTGGGGCTGGAGGAATTGCTATATCTACATTCGTAGGATTCCCAGCAGTAATCTCGGCTATAAGCGAGCCTATAGTCGTTTCTAACTATAAAAAAGAGGATTTAAGAAGAATTGAACCGATAACAACAAAAACTATAAGCTTAGATTATGGTGAGAAGGTTAAAATAGAAGCTAATACCGTTATTTCAGTAGATGGAAACCCACAAATTTTTGGAAAGGCCACAGTTGAGATAAAAAAGAATGTTGTTAGGGTTTTAAAACCTCAATAATATTTTGAAAAATATAAATATTACATAAAATTAAAAAATTTAAACTTAATAAGAGTGTATGGATAGACATAATTTTTTCTAAATTTAGATTAATTTTACACAAAACTCATGTATACAATTATTTTATTATTAAATTATTATACACTCTGAATAAACCAAAAACTATTTAAATAAAACAAAGAGCTTACTTTAATGCACAAAATACATAGAGTGCGTAAAAAATTTGAAAAATCTCCAAACTCTTTAATATTAGAACTCTTAAAATTATCGATAAAAAATTTTAGCAAGATTAATAGATCTAAGATCCTTGAAAGTTTTTTAGTAGTACACTGATCATCTTTTTGAATTAGGTGGTTTTATGAAAGGTGCTGATGCTATTGTTAAAGCTTTGGAAACTGAAGGTGTGAAGCACATCTTTGGTGTGCCAGGAGAGGCGATAGCTGAGATGTGTGACGCTTTGATCAACTCAGAGATACAATACTATTTCACAAGACATGAACAAGCAGCAGTTCATGCAGCTGATGGCTATGCAAGAGCAACTGGAAAAGTAGGAGTTGCTTTTGCATCTTCTGGTCCTGGGGCTACAAGCACTGTTACTGGATTGGCAACAGCTTTCATGGACTCCTCACCAATTTTAGTAATAACTGGACAAGTTCCAAGACACCTTTTGGGTAGTGATGCTTTTCAAGAAGTCGATATAACTGGGATAACTATGCCCGTAACCAAACATAATTATCTCGTCATAAACGAGAAAGAGTTGTTGAGTGTGATAAAGAATGCATTTTACGTAGCTTCAACAGGCAGACCAGGGCCGGTTTTGGTTGACATTCCAAAGGATATCGCTATAGCTGATGTAGAGTTTGATTATCCTGAAAAAGTTGAGATAAAGGGGTATAAGCCCAGATACTCTGGCCATCCAAAACAGATCAAAAGGGCAGTTGAATTGATAATGAATGCTGAGAGGC
>WAJX01000052.1 GCA_015523665.1 Ferroglobus sp. | reverse complement strand
ATATTTAATTTTAAAAAATAAAAAGAAACTAAATCGGTAGGTTAAATTTTTAACTGACATCTGTTATTAAATAATTATGACAAAAATTCTCGGAGTTGAAGGATATAATATAATTGCTAATGGGGAAAGGATAGAGAAGGATATAAAGAAGGTATGGTTGAAGTTCTATGACAGTCATGTGAGAGCTACTTTGAGTTATCCCGAGATTCCTCTTTTTGAGCTCTTAGAAAGCTCTTCAAAGAAATTTTCAGATAATGTAATCTGTAATTTTCTTGGTAAAGAGTTGAAATATAGGGAAATGGATATATTATCTGATAAAGTTGTGAGCTATCTTTACGAGCTTGGAATTGAAAAGGGAGATAAAGTCATCATTAATCTACCAAATACACCTCATTACATCGCTACATATTACGGTATTCTTAAAACTGGAGCGATAGTTGTTCAATCTAATCCTCTTTATACTGAAAGAGAGATAAGATATGTAGCTGAAAATAGTGAAGCTAAGGTAGGTTTCTTTATCGATTTCTCATACCCAAGGATAAGGAGATTACTTGATGAGAAAGTTATAGAAAAAGTTGTTATTTGTAGGATAGATGATTATCTTAAATTTCCTTTGAATGTTTTTTATAGGCTCTATAAACTCAAAGAGCTTAAAAAAAGAGTTAAAATAGAAGATAGAAAAGAGATAATATTTTGGAGAGATATAATCGAATATAGGCCTTCGAAAAGAAGGGGAGAGATCAATCCAAGAGAAGATGTTGCGGTTTTCCAATATACTGGAGGAACTACAGGAATACCCAAAGCTGTAATGCTCACTCATTTCAATTTAATTGCGAATGTTAAGCAAGTTATTGAATGGTTACCATATAAAAGTGATAAAGAAGTCTTTGCTGGAGCTCTTCCATATTTCCACAGTTTTGGAATGACTACAAGTATGAATGCCCCAATAGCTCTCGGAGCTAAAATTATCATTTTTCCAGATCCTAGAGATATAAAGAGAGTTTTAAGCTATATACATAAATATAGGATTACAATAATGTGTGGGGTTCCCACTTTCTTTAACGCGATAGTCAACCATCCAAAAGTTAGAAATTACGACCTCTCTTCATTAAAGGCATGTATAAGTGGAGCTGCTCCCCTTCCGATTGAGTTGAAAAGAGAATTTGAGGCTGTTACTGGAGCGAAGCTTATAGAGGGGTATGGTTTAAGTGAAAGTTCTCCGGTAACACATGCAAATCCGTTTAATGGAATTAATAAAGAGGGAAGTATTGGAATACCATTTCCTGATACATTGGCTGTTATTGTAAGTGAAGAAGGGAGAATTTTATCAGTAGGGGAGATAGGCGAAATCGCTGTTAAAGGTCCTCAGGTTATGAAGGGTTATTACAAAATGTCAGAAGAGACAGCGAAGACACTTATCAATGGTTGGCTCTTAACTGGAGATATTGCAAAAATGGATGAGGATGGTTATTTCTATATTGTGGATAGAAAGAAAGATCTAATAATCGCTGGAGGATACAACATCTATCCTAGAGAAGTTGAAGAAGTTCTTTATGAACACCCTGCAATAATTGAGGCTGCTGTTATAGGCGTTCCAGATAAATATAGGGGAGAGACGGTTAAAGCTTTTATCGTTTTGAGAGAAGAGTATAGGGGAAAAGTTAAAGAAGAAGAGATAATAAAATTTTGTAAAGAAAGACTTGCACCGTATAAAGTGCCAAAAATTGTGGAGATAAGAGATGAACTCCCCAAATCTGCTATTGGAAAGATACTCAGGAGAGCTTTAAGAGAGGAGGAGATCAGTAAGTTAGGTGGGAAATTTTAAATACAGAATATAGCTCTAGCCAATAGGGGTTGGAATGGGTTGGAAATCTCATGGTTTTAGACATAAATCCGGTAGAAAGCTTAGGAAAAGAGTTAGAGAGAGAGGGATTAAGATAAGGAAGGTTCTTCAGACCTTTGAAATTGGAGAAATAGTCCATATAGATATAGAGCCGGCTGTTCATAAAGGTATGCCTCATCCCAGATTCCAAGGAAAAACGGGGAAGATTGTTGGAATGAGAGGAAGAGCTTACATGGTTGAGATAAGAGATGGAGGGAAGAGGAAGATTATTTTTGCTAGGGCCGAACATTTAAGAGCAGAGGGTAAAAAAGTATAGAGGGAGATCTGAGATGACTTTTAAAGAAGTTTTAGCATTTGATTACATAACAATCTCAGAAGCAAAAGAGATGTTGGAAAAAATTGTTGAAGAGAGAAGGAAAAAAGCTGAACCTTTGTATGAAACTAAAAGAGCTTTAAAATATCTTAGAACTTTTTCAAAACTCTCAGCAGAGGATTCAAAAAAACTTGTTGAGGAATTGGTAAAACTTCCTCAAGTTGCAAGAAAAGATCTTGCTGTGAAGCTTGTAGATCTAATGCCGAGAATTCCTGATGAAGTTAGGGTTATATATGCTAAAGAAAGGATAACTTTAACTGAAGAGCAGATAAGAGAAATTATAGAGATTATTGATAAATATAGGTAATTAAAAGAAAAAATTAAATAGTTTTTAAACTATTTTAAAAAGATCGTTATGGAAAGAAGGAAAAAGCAGGATAAGTTTGAAGATTACGCTTATATAATCGATTTTATGCCTTATGGTCATCCGGATGATAAAAGACCAATTCATAAAAGAGAACCTCTAGCTCAAGTAATTGGAGAGAACTATTTTACCTTACTAGAAGTAAGTATAAAAAAAGGTGTTAGCCCTTTGATAATGGATAGAGTTTATATCGGTAAAGGAGAGAGAGATGTTGTATTTAAGATAAAGAGGAGATTGAGGTATGAAGATTTAACTCCGACAGCAAAATCAGAACTTCCTTACGTTCTTGAGTATATAGTAAAGGAGAATGAAAAAAGATTTGTTGAATTTTATAATAATGCCAGTCCAATAACAACAAAGCTTCATCAACTTGAACTCCTTCCGGGTATAGGTAAGAAGACGATGTGGGCGATAATAGAGGAGAGAAAAAATAAGCCATTTGAAAATTTTGAAGAGCTTGCAAACAGAGTTAAAGGATTAGCACATCCTGAAAAACCGATTATAAATAGAATACTCTACGAACTTCAAAATCCGAATACAAAGTATAAAGTGTTTACATCATGACAATTTATACCATAGAAATTGGCTATATAAATTAATATAAATTTATTAAATATTTTATTAACAGCTTATGAAACTCTTGAGGAGTAAAGATCAATATATACTCATTGATAGGAGATATTTGAAAAAAATGGTATCAATTGCTGAACTTAATGAGGATGATATAGTCCTTGAAGTTGGTAGCGGTTTGGGAAATCTAACTTCCGAACTTCTAAAGAGAGCTGGAAAGGTTTATGGAATTGAAAAAGATGAGAGATTTGTAAAATTCTTAACAAGAAAATTTAAAAAGTTTATAGAAGAAGGAAAATTGGAGATAATTAGAGGAGATGCATTAAAAATACCTTTCCCTGAGTTTAACAAGTTTGTTTCTAATATCCCTTACTCTATCTCATCCCCCCTTACCTTTAAACTTTTAAAACACAACTTTGAATTAGCGGTTATAACGTATCAAAAGGAGTTTGCTGAAAGACTCATAGCTAAACAAGGGAAGAGGTATGGTAGATTGAGCGTAATCGTAAAAGCTTATTGTAAAGTTACGATAGTTGATTACATACCTCCTGAGGCTTTTAGGCCTATACCTAAAGTAAGTTCTGCAATTGTAAAGATGATTCCAGAGCCAGAAATTAGAGTAAAGAATATAGAGATTTTCGAAGATCTTGTAAGATTTGCATTCTCAAGAAGGAGGAAAAAGTTTAAGACAATTGTTAGAGAATGGTGTAAGAAAAATGGTTATGAGATTGAGATAAAAGGTTTTGAAGATGAAAGAGCAGATCATATCGGAGCTGAGGTTTATGCAGAGATTGCCAACAGTATACCCTCCAAGTGATGACTCACAGTTGCTGTTGGAGGCAACACTTAAAGAGATTAGAAGAGATGATAGAGTCTTAGAGGTTGGAGTTGGGAGTGGTTACGTTTCTGAAAACATCAAGGATAAATGTTCATTTCTCATTGCAACTGATATAAATCCATACGCTGTTAAAATGGCTAAAGAAAGAGGGATAGATGTAATTTTAACGGATATAGCAGAGGGAATAAAAGGGAGGTTTTCATTAATACTTTTCAACCCTCCTTATCTTGAATTAAAAGAATGTGAAAAAGGAAGAGATTGGCTTAGAATTGCTATAGATGGTGGAGAGAAAGGTGTGGAAATTTCATTGAAGTTTTTAAGGAAAGTTAAAGATTTATTGGATGAAAACGGTAGGATTATTATTATATCTTCATCACTCAACTTCGACATTTTAAAAGAGGAGATTCACAATCTTGGATATGAGTTTAATATAATTCAGTCAAAAAAACTGTTTTTTGAAGAGATTTATGCTTTGAAATTAGTAATAGATAAATGAATAATAGCATAAAATAACATATTATAAATAAAATATAAATAATAATTTATTTATAAAATAAATAATAAATAGATATAAAATTTTATATTTTTCTATAAAAAATAATAGTTAAATAATAGCTAAATTAACAATTAAATTTTAAGTCTACTACATTTTACATCTTTTTTATTAAAAATTTTAAATTTGATTAAGCACCTCATCTATCCTTTTAATTATTCTAATATTAGCTTCTTTTATTACCTCTAAAGGATTTTTACTCTTAGTTTTTACAACCAACTCTGGATCCCCGACGAGAGGATGTGGGATGTTGTATTTTGCTATGATCACATCATCATCTTTGAGGATCTCGTTTTGTAAGAGGTTTAAGAATGTGTGATCTTCTCCCTTTACAATGAGTCTTGCGTAATTTTCTTGAAGCTCCAATATCTTTATCTCCATTTTACCACACCCCTTTTCCGTAATTCTTCGAAATTTTTCTTTTTTCAGTATTTCCACATTCTTTACATCTAAGCTTATCGCCTTTTAACAATAGTTCTCCTCCACAGATACCACATTTTGCTTTTATTACACCTAATTCATCTTTTTTTGTTGATAACTTTAAATCATCATCAATCACTTCGCAAACAATGATATCCTTATATCTGATTCCTTCATTTATGTCTTTGAGGTACATAGTAGATATATTCGAAATGTGAAGAACAGCGGTTTTATATGTTGTTAACTCTCTGTTAAAACCTTTTTTTCTAACTATCTCAACCAGTGCAAAGTTGTTCTTCGTGTCAATAACCTCTCCGAGGACTATATCACCTTTTGATATCTTTGGGATCTCGTTTATCGTCTCTACTTTTATGACTTTATTTTTTATTTTGACTCTCCCAGCCTTTGAGGCGTAGAGTTTACCCTCTTCACTATAAACTCCATCATCACAGATGAATTCCTCAGCATAACCAAGAAAATCTCCAGGAAACACAAGCATCTAAATCCTCTCCATTCTGTAAATTTCAACTGGAATGTATTTAAAAGGTTTTTCGTGGAACGAATATGTTTTTCTAAGTGGCATTTTCACTTTCCATAGATGGGTGATTTTAAATCCTTTAGCTCTCGCTCTTTTTGTGATAAACTCTTCTGACTCTATTGAATGTATAGAGTATACAACATCTCCTATCTCTAAAGCTTTTTCAATAAATATTCTATCGGCAAATCTTTTTTGGATTCCAAATGGAGGATTCGTTATTACAGTTCCTCTTTTTGATACTTCAAAAAACCTTACATCATTTTGTATAAGTTCAATCTCAACCTCTGCTTTTATTGAATTTCTTTTTGCTATTATAAGAGCTTCTTTGTCTACATCAACACCAACTGAGTAAGCCCCGAGTAATGCTGAGGCTATTGCCAATATTCCAGTTCCACAACCCAAATCGTAAACTATGTTTAAATCTTTGTTAAGATAGGCATTCATTACTATTTCTGCAGCTATTGGAGGTGGAGTTACGTATTGCTCAAGTGTTATTTTTGGGTTTTTAAAGCCATCTAATGATTCGAGAAATATTTCTAATTTCCTCTTTTTCATAGGCCTATAACCCACTTTATTAATTTTTGTTCATCGTATAATGGCTTTTAATTATATAAGATATAATAATAAAAAGAAAAATTTATAGATATGAACTGTCTTATGAACTTTTATAACTCATACATTTTATTATACATCATACTATTCTATTCTTTATTTTTTGATTTAGATACAAAATAATAATAAAAGGGGAAAGGAAATATTAACCAAATAAAGCTCCTAATCCCTCAAGAGCTTCTTCTTCTTTAACTTCTTCCTCTTCCTCCTTCTCTTCTTTCTTCTCCTCTACTTTTTCTTCTTTTACAACTTCAGTTTTTTCTAATGCTTGTGTTGTTGCTACTGGCATGAAACTCGCTTTACTTATCGCCTCATCGATATCTATTCCTTCTAAAGCTGATACGAGTGCCTTTACTCTAGCTTCATTTACCTCTATCCCTGCAGATTCTAAAACTGCTTTTACATTCTCCTCATTTATCTCCTTACCTGCAGAGTGTAGGAGTAATGCAGCGTATACATATTCCATATATATCAACCTCCTCCTAATAATTATTTATTAACCAAATAAAGCTCCTAATCCCTCAAGAGCTTCTTCTTCTTTAACTTCTTCCTCTTCCTCCTTCTCTTCTTTCTTCTCCTCTACTTTTTCTTCTTTTACAACTTCAGTTTTTTCTAATTTTTCACCAACCTTAACATCACCTTTCAAATCCTTTAATCTTTCTTTAAGTTCATCATCAATTGCATCTTCACCTAAGATAGATGCGAGAGAGAGCATATCTGAATAAGCCTTTGAAAGGATTTCTGGCATCACTTCTTTTTCATAAATCTTTGCATTTAATGCTAAGTTCTTTGCATTTACAAATGCCTTTTTAATTAGTATCTCAGCAGTTTCTTCTGTGATATAAGCTATGTTGATTGCTAGGTTTAAAGCCCTTCTTGCAGATTCTACAAATTCCTCGAATATCTTTGTTTCATCAATAGCTAGATCTTCTGGAGTGAATAAAATGCCATCTTCCATTACCGCTCTTGTCTCTAATCCAATTTTTATCGGTTTTATCTCAAGGAGTTGTAAAGCTCTGGCAACTTCTGGTTTAACGATCTCTCCAGCCTTAACGAGTGTGACACTATTTTTTATAACTACCTTCCCTCTTTCTATAGCAGCTGGGATTCCAGCCATCTGAAGTTCTCCCAAAATCGGTCCTGGAGGGAATGGGGTGGTTCCTGACTCAACAATAACGTCTGTAGGAGAGATCTGGTTAGGTTTTAATGGGGATGGTGTTTTAGTATCTTCTAATTTCTTATAAAGTTTGAAAGGATTTAGTTTTGTTAAGACGATAGCGGTTTGATCTTCGATGTAATCCTTTAGCTTTTTATATTCTCCCCCAAGGGAGTCAAGGACTCTTTCAAGAATTGTGTTTTTCACAACTCTTATTACAATCTCACCTCTAAACTCTCTTCTCAATTTTTGGAATTGTGAAGATGGCATCCCTCTAAACCCGACTATTGCCAATACTGGGTAGGATTTGATCAGTTTTTTGAGCTCTTCTACCTCTTTAAGCTTCCATGCAGGAACCTTTCCCCTTATAGCAGACATCATATCACCCTTATAGCAGGCCCCATTGTTGTCTTTACATATATCGATTTTACAATCTGCTGAACGTTATCGTATTTATTCTCAATAACTTTCAACACTTCAAGTGCGTTATCCGCAATTTGAGATGGATCCATATTTTTTATTCCAATTGGAGTATGGAATGTTGTTCTATCTCTTGTTCTAATCTTCACAGATTTCTTAAGTCTCTCTATAAAAGGTTTTGGATCAGAAGCTGGTGGAATAGGTTGTGGTATCTTTCCTCTAGGCCCTAGGATTGGGCCAAGTTTTCTACCTATCTCTGGCATTAATGGAGCTTCAGCTATAAAGAAATCTATCTTATTTGCTACCTTTCTGGCTTCTCTCTTATTCTTTGAGAGTTCATCTATATCTTCTGGGGATAGAACGATGTCAGCTCCAGCTTCCTTTGCTTTTAGGGCTGTATCTCCTTTTGCAAATACTCCAATTTTTCTATCTTTCCCTAATCCATTTGGAAGAGTTATTATTGTATCTATTCTATTTTCCGGTTTCTTCATATCTATATTTCTTAGATTTATCGCCATTTCTACGGTTTCTACAAACTTCCTTGGTTTGGCTTTCTCTATAGCCTCTTTTATGGCGTTTTCGAGTTTCTTTTTTTCAACTAACACTTTTTATCCCTCCGTAGTGCTAACGGACTAAGCCTCCTACGGATAAAGAGCAAGAATATTGGCGAGTATTTTAAATTATCGCTTCTTCACTTCTTCAAGAAACATTATAAAAATTCTGTTGGAGTAGAATTAATATTGAAAATATTGAAAATGAGAGGAGGGTTATAAGGAGTGTGATTCCAACAATCTTTAATGACGGTTTTTTTATTAATAAGTAGAGTAATGGGAGTATGAATATGATTAACTCTACTTTGAAAAGGATACACATGAATGAGTAAATCGCTAATCCCACAAAACCTTGATATCCATTGTAGATAATATTATCAGCAACTAAAACTCCAGCAAAAGATAGAGAGATGAAGAGTAATGAGACTTTGTAATCTACTTCTGCAAATGCAATTGGAAGAGTGGCTATAATTGATGCTGATAGAACATATTTTCTAAAATCATTTTTTAATAAATAAGAGATGTTGAGCGGGATTAGATAAATTAGAGGTAGTAAATTTTTGTTTTTTATAATTTCAATAGAGCTTAGAATTAAAAAGATTGAGACTATTATGAGATTTTTTATATCTCGTCTATTCTTGTATATCAGTTCATGTCCAGAGTTTAGAGAAGGTAGAAGAGCTATTGATGCTAAGAGACCAATGTAATCCAATTTTCCTATAGATAATATGATTGACGATACCCAGATCGAAGTAGCTCCATGCATTTTAGGAATCATTTGAATACATTACTTCTGTTTGTTCAAGTATCTTTGCCCTAATTTCTTCACGGTTTTATCAATCTCATTTTCGAGCTCTTCATACAACTTTAATATAAATTCTCCTAAGTTTGTTAAGGTACTTTTTCCTCCTCTCTCTCCCCCTCTTCGTCTTATTACAATTCTTTCTCCTAAATTTCTTTCAACTCTCCTTATATATCCCCATACATATCTATATGACATTCCAAGTTCTTTAGATGCTTTTGATATGGAATGATGTTCCTTTATAGCTTTTAAGATTTCTGCTCCACCTTTCCCTAAAATATGCTCTCCATCTTTCTCAATCCAAACTTTAAATTTTATCTCCATAGGTTTTATATTCGCTTATTTCTCTAAATTAGTTTTAGCTTAGCTTTGGTGTCTTTATGTTTTGTTATGTTAATAATATTTTGTTTGATGAAGTTATAACAGCTTGGTTTTATTGTTGTTAGGTTAATTTTTTTGAGATTTGGGAGTGTGGTTACAGATTTTTGTAAAATTTATGTTTAGGTAATAAAAGAGACTTAAAAGTGACTTACGAAATTTCAGAGTCTATATTAATTGGTTGTTTT
>WAJX01000051.1 GCA_015523665.1 Ferroglobus sp. | reverse complement strand
ATTCTACAGCTTTCATCAATGATTCTTTTTCAACGTTTGAACTTATTTTTAGGGCTGAAAGGGTTGAAGCAACTTTTACAATTGGGTAGTGTTCAATTGTCATTATATCAAAAGGATCCATGGTATTTTGAAAAGGGAGTAGTATTAAAAATTGTCGTTGAGTTATGATTATTATGTAATAATCTTCTTCTACAAAGATAGAAAGGAGAGGTGCTGATATAGAGAAATACTAAAGATACTGATATCAATAAAATTCTAATGTTTAATAATATATTGATTAGAAAATAAATAATGTAATAAATAATATAATATAATAAAAAATTAATTATAAATTAATTGTAAATTCCAAAGTTCAATTCTTGATCTTGAGTGTAATTTTTACCAAGTTTTAATGCGATCTCAGCTTTTTTTAACTCTCTTCCAAGATAGGAAGCATGATCTAATCTGCTCACTAATCCAGCTTTAAGAATAGTATCAAATATGCTTTTAGCATCTTTTCCAACGATATTTAATTTCTCATGACTACACACTATCTTTCCTTCAGCTAACCATATTTTAAAATCTCCTTTTGGATCTCTAACAAATTTTTTTTCTTCTTCAGCTTCAATGAAGGATAAATTAGAAGTAAAATCGATCTCGGGGTATTTGACTTTATCTTTTAAAACTAGTAGAGATAAACCCAAGTCTTTTGGAGGAGTTTTCCTCATCTTTGCCCCTTTTACCATGAAAGAAGCATAATATAACTCTTTAATACACCCCTTTGTCTTTGGACTGGTCTCTGTTGTAAAAAGTAAATCTACACCTATCTCCTCAGCGATATATGCTAAAACTGCGTTTATTCCTATAGAATCAGCATCCATCAGTTCAGTCACATTTCCAGTTCCAAAGAGTATAGGAGTTGTTGAATCCATCTCTCTATACCTCTTATATCTAATCAACGAATCTATGATATTGGGAATTTCTAAAATTGGATCGGCAATAACTTTATCAGTGTATTTCTTTACAAGATTGACTAGGGATCTCAGTAGGTTTATATCTCTTTCAACAACCACTATAGCTCGTTCCTTTAATTGTATACACTGAATAGCTTTAAAATTTTCTAAAGATATGCTCATCACCATATCAGCTCCAGAATCGATCCCAGCTTTGATAGCTTTTGGAGAAAACGTGTCTATACTAATTACATCACAATAATCTTTTGCAATTTTGACACAGTTCTTTACCCTTTGAGTTTCATATTCTAATGGTATTCCCAAATCTATTATATCCGCTCCACTCTCTAAATAATAATTTATTTTATTGATTAATTCATCTCTTCCTAATTCAGTTGCATTCACAATTTCAGCAACTATCTTCATTCTAGAATTTCCACCTATCTTCACACCGTTTATTTCGAATATAAAATCATCAATACTTTCAACCTCTTTTAAAATCTCTTCGGCTTTTATTGACTCTATCAATTTACAAGCAGGAATTTTGTGGGAGAGTTGAATTTTCTCAATATTCTTTAGAACATACGGTATATCATAAGCGTGGATGGGTCCAAGCCTTATTGTAACGCCTTTCTCCCTCTCTAACTCTTCCCATTTAGCTCCAGCTGTAAGTCCGGGAACTAAAACTAGATCATAATCGCCTAATTCTAAATTCTTAATGTGCTTTGGAGTTATAAAAGCTGCTACATCAACATTTGCAACATAAATCTCAATATCATATTCCTTAATATCTTTACATCTCTCCCTCACGATGCCCTCAGCGAGTCTTCCAGTGATAATTAAAATCTTCATAAAATTTAATTTATCTTAAAGGGTTAAACTTTTTTGATGCTTAAAGCGGAACTTCACGTTCATTCAGATCAGAGTGATGGGAGAGATAGTGTAAAAAAACTTCTCCAAAAGGCTATTGAACTTAAATTGGATGTTTTATCAATAACCGACCACGATACATTAAACGGAAGTCTCGAAGCAATTGAGATAGTGAATGATGAACATCTACCGATTCTCATTCTCCCGGGGATTGAGATTTCAACTAACTCTGGACATCTCCTAGCTTACGGAATTGAGAAAGAAATTGGAGAAGTGGAAATGGAAAAGGCTGTAAGGAGGATTTTTGAGTTGGGCGGAATTTCAGCTCTTGCTCATCCGTTTCAAATTAAAAGAGGAGGAACTGTTAGGGTAGGTCTCTTTAAGATTGTAGATGCTATCGAGGTTTTTAATTCAAAATATCTAATCGGGGTTTGTAATAAACTTAGTGAGTTTTATGCGAGGAAATTCAGAAAAGCACAGATAGCTGGAAGTGATGCTCATAGCGTGAGAGGTATGGGGTACGGGATAACCTTGATAGATGGAGATAGAAATTTGAACTCTGTTGTAAATTCATTAAAATTTGGAAGAACGCAGATTTTTGGGAAAAGACTGCCAATTAGAGTTATGT
>WAJX01000050.1 GCA_015523665.1 Ferroglobus sp. | reverse complement strand
TTCTTAAAGGACGTGATCTAAAAGAAATCTCCCCAGACTCGATAATCGGCTTTACTTTTTTAAGTATACTTTTCGCACCCCAGTCTGCTTTATGAAGGGGGTCGGGATAACCAATTACCTCTGGATACAAGTTTTTCGTTAGTTCTGTTAGCAAAAAGAGCATGATTTTTTGTATTTGGTTCTGCTCATTTTTATCTTTGAAAAATATAGGAAGAATTTTACCTAACCTCTCTGATTCTATTTTTAGCTTATCGTCTCCATAAAAATTTTTATCAACTTGTGGGTACGTAATCCTATCGATAAATATCACATGACCACTCAGCAACGAGGGAGACTCCTGCTTTATGTAGAATTGAGCGAGAGATCTTAAAACAACTCTCTCTGGATTTGTGGCTTCACCTCTCACACCGTGAATACCTATTTTACCATCAGGATCTACCTCCAAATGGAGCTGCATAAATACTGAATCAAACTCAATAGTACTCCACGGCGCAGAGATGTCACGATCTACGTAAGGAAGTAATTCTAATAGAGTCCTATCGGTCCAAGGAAGAGCTAAATTCTTTATGTTGTCATCCAAAGAGTAAACACCTAGGTGAGTGCAAACACCAATGTAATTTCTTGTAAAATACTTAGACGCGGAATCTTTTACAATTCCGACAAATAAAATACCTTGCTTTCAACATTCCTCAATAAGAGCTCGCAATCCTACACCTATCAAGAACCTCAAATCATCGGGTGTGAGCCAACTTTCTCTTTCAACCCCCTCAACAAATCTTTTGTAAATCAAAGCTTCAGGATCTTTCTCCTTGAATAGTTTGCGACAAATATACTCGAATATTCTAACAACAAACTCCCAAGATCCTTTAAACCTACTATTGAAAGTGATAGTTTGAGCCTCCTCGTCGAAAATTAGTAGTGGTTGTTCTTCATAATTGGTTGTAATTTCTTCCTTTTTCATGAGAATATATTTCCCTAACCTCCTACTTTCCTTCAATTTATTAAGCAATCTGAGTTTCGACACTCCTGATTTTTGAGATAACTCATCAAGCGTAACTGTTCCTTTCTCGAAGGCCTCCTTAATTACAAAATTGTACATTCTGAATTCTTTAGGTGTTGGAATTTTGAGATCTGAATTCCAAGGGCGAGAAAAGGCGATGATAACATCCTGAATTAAGAGGGGCCTGCCCATTTCATGGAATCCGATAAGTTTTATTTTCGGGTTACCCTCGATATCCAGAATTCCTATATCTGTGCTAGCCAACGTGCCACTAATTGAATGATCCCATAACAATAATTTTGGAGATTCGATAGCGCTTCTCTTAGCTAAGGAGTATAACAGATAAACTTCAGCTAATTGCATCAATAGAACATGAATAGAGGATAGGTCAATTCTATTTTCATCCGAGTTAACGAACTGAAAATTTTCCTCTAAAATTTCTCCTAATTCAGCAAATGGAATTGGAACATACGCGACCATACTAACATCTTCTTCTGCGCTAAATCGTTCATACTTGATTGTTGGAGGATAAAAATTAAGATCCAAAGTGCCTCTAATCGCGTAAGCTGCACCGAAGAAAACCATATAATCGGTAAGCAAATGTTTATAACAGGTTCCATCAACAGCTATAAACTTGATTTTATCTTTTCTGAAAAATTTTTTAAAAGTCGTAGAAACTCTATTTTCTTGTAATCATCACCTAACTCTTCGTTTAAATTTATTATTAAATCTTTTAAGAAACTCTCGTAGAAAATTTTGGTATTGTTCCCTCTTTCCTGTATCATCCTTTCGTATCTTTCTCTAGATTTATCCAAGGACTTTTTATAGCCCATAAGAATTCTAGATATTTCCGGGATCGTTTTATCACCCTCTAAGTTAAAGATTACTTCAGATGTTATTAAGAATTTTGATATGTGTCTGCAGTAATACGAATAAAAATTAATTGAGAGATATACTTCAATTGGTACTTTCAAAAATAATATTAAAAAATAAAAAACCAGAATTCAAACTTTGTAACCAAATCCAGCAGATAATCGAAGAAATCAAAGCTAAAAAACTCTTTCGGAGGAACAGAAAGAGGATAGAATTGAAGATCCTCTCAGCCTTACTCTACTTTTACGGTCTATCTTTAAGGAAAGCAAGCAAATTCATCTCTCTTTCCCAGAAAATAAGCCATGAATCAATAAGAATCTACTACCACAGAATTAAGAAAGTCGTAAAACCTCCAGAAAAGAAGAAAAGAAG
>WAJX01000049.1 GCA_015523665.1 Ferroglobus sp. | reverse complement strand
ATATAATGCAACCCTAAGTATGCATGGTATGCAGTCCAGCCACATTATTGCTAGTTGATATAGGTTAGATAAAAGATTTCTCTTTTTTGAAAAATTGATGTGACTTCGGTTTGATGGAAGAAAATGAGTTCAATGTCTAAGCGATTTAGGGCAATTTTTATATTTACTTGAAATACCACTTCTGATACCAAACCTAACATACCCTGAGTAAAGGGGGAAAATAAAAAAAGGAAAAACGAGAAATGAGAACACAAATGATTAGTAAAGATACTAATAAAACCTGAGTTAACAAGTTAGAATTTAAGGTGGTAGGAAGTTATGGTAAAGAGAGTAGACGAACCAACCTATACACGTTTTATTACAGAATCTCTGAGTCGATTTGATGCTAGGGATACTGTTTATTCTCGAGGATTTGCTTTAGAGACAGATGTACCATCAACAAGGGATATATTGGTTCATGTCATAGAAAAGGCTAAAAAAGGTATTCTTGGCTACCTTATAGAAGATTATGCTCTACAAATAGCGGCTAGAACAATTGATGAATTATGTCGTAGAACTATGCTTGGCACAGATTAAACTGCATTTACACATTTCAAGTTACAGGCAAACAAGATGCGAGTAACCGATCCTGGTAAGATGTCCAAAATAATTAAAAAGGTAGCTAAATTTTTTGGAGCGGATCTGGTAGGGATATGCAAAGTAAATCCACTTTGGATATATTCTCATAGAGTGAACATGACGCAGAAGTTTCTGGAGGAAAATTTAAACTTGGTGAACCAATAGTCATCCTTGAGAACTATAGATGTGCGATTGTTATGGCGTTTGAGATGGACTTTGAAGATATTAGACGTTCTCCTGCGACAACTCCTAGCGTTGACCTCGGATATTCTAGACAGTCGTTTGCTGCGGTCTCAGTAGCTGAGTTCATCCGCCATTTAGGTTACCATGCCATCCCAATGGGCAACGACACTGCATTAAGCATCCCACTTGCTGTTAATGCAGGTCTAGGTGAGCTGGGTAGGAACGGTCTGTTAATTACACCCCAATTTGGTCCTAGAGTTAGACTTAGCAAGGTGTTTACAGACTTGCCCCTAGAAACTGATAAGCCTATTGACATAGGGGTGCAGTCGTTCTGTGAGGTATGTAGGAAGTGCGCAAAACATTGTCCTGCACAAGCAATCTCTCATGGTGATCGAACCGCTAATAAGCTCACGAGATCCACAAACCCCGGTGTGCTGAAGTGGCCAGTAAATCCAGAAAAATGTATAAAGTGGTGGATGAAAAATGGTACGTGGTGCGCAAATTGTATAAGAGTGTGTTGCTATAACAAGCCAAATACTCGTTTTTGGCATTTAATGCATAAAATAGCGCTGCGATTAGTTAGCCGAAAAAGTAAAATGCTCAATAAACTTTTAGTTTGGATAGATGACAATCTGATGAATTGTTAGAAAAGAAAGAACACACATAATGTTGCAATCGAATTAATTGAAAGTCTATATGGATTTTAGAGCAATTAAAAGATACGTTTGATAACTAGTTCTCGCTTGCTCAACTTTATATTTAATTTAATTATTTAATTTAATTCGTTTAATTAATTTGTACTTAGTGTGGAATTAATCCTCACGAGTTAAATATGGAAGAGGGGTGAGATCTATCATAGAGGTCAGGGATATATCCAATTTCCTTAAACAAGCTGGAGTTCCATAAAACTTATTTTTTGGACAATCTAACTGAGGTGAGACGAAGGCTAGGAATAGTTTTAAGAAGAAACTTGCAATATAGAGATCTTAACAGGATTGATCTTTTTAAAGATACATTAATAGAGTTGTAACATAACAACGACTGTGAATCCCGTTGTATAAGCCTGTCATGGAGGTGTCAAGAATAGTCTTGAAAAATAAATAACAGAGGTACAAACCATGCATTCTCCAATCCAGTAGATAATTGAAGAAATCAAAGCTAAAAAGTCTTTTCTTAGCAATAAAAAACATGATTAGATAAAGATATTGGTAACCATATTTATACTTTTTCAAACCCCCTTTAAGGAAAAAAGCAAAATCTCTTTTTCGAAGAAATAAGCCATGAATCTGTAAGAATTTACCATCACAGGATCAAAAAGATAATGAGACAACTAGAAAAGAAGAAAAGGAAGCTTATAGCTATAGACAAAACAAAATTGAAGCTCGAAAACAAACAGAACTTCGTCTGAGAGGCAAAAGACGTTGAAAGATGATATTCTCTTTGTCTGGGCAATAGATAGGAGAAGTAGATTTCATGCTTATGCTCTTCTCCAAAGAAATCCTGAAATACTGCGAAAACAGATATGAAGTTGTTGATAGAAGATTCTAGGTATTTGCGGGTTTTGAACAAGCTTGGTTTGATTATCAGAATGAGAGATTGGGGAAAGAGAAATTAGATACAGAGTGTTGTTTTCATAGTTTAAGGATAAGACAAAGGGGTTTAACGACAGATTTCTCTCCAACTGTTCCTTTGATTCTGTTCAAAGCTGGTTGGAGAGTTTTATGACTTTCTATAATTACTGGAGGTAGTTATGTTGACACACTCGCCTGTCATAACTCAAGTATTCTCTTTGCATTTCTCCAGAGAATTTTATTAATAATTTCTTCATCAAATTTAAATTTTTCACACATAATACGAAAATCATCGAGCCACCTTTTCGGGGAAATCCAGGGGTAATCAGTTCCAAAAACAAGTTTGTCTTGGAGAAGCTTGAAGTATTTGTAAAGGACGTCTGGGAAATATTTCGGAGACCATCCTGAAAGATCGAGAAAAACATTTGGTTTATGTAGGGCTATTGCAATAGCTTCATCCTGCCAAGGCCAAGAAGGGTGTAAAAGAATTATTTTAAGATCTGGAAAATCTGCAGCAACATCGTCAACATAGATGGGGTTGAGATACTTTAGCTTTATACCACTGCCTCCCTTGTAACCTGCTCCCCAACCGGTTGTTCCACTGTGGAACTGAACGTGTAAGTTATATTCGACACATTTTTCATAAATGGGGTAGAGCTTGGGATCATTGGGGTAAAACTGTTGAACTGCTTGATGAAACTTTATCCCTTTCATACCATAGTCTCTTATCTTATCGAGTTCCTTTAGAGCAAGTTTTCCTTTATGAGGATCTATCGATCCGACGCCTATTAAATTATCCGGATATTCCGAGAC
>WAJX01000048.1 GCA_015523665.1 Ferroglobus sp. | reverse complement strand
CTGTTACACTCTTAATTTGTGATAAATAAATTCTATAGAAAGTTTATCATAAAATTGAAATTATTAATTATTAAACAAATAATAAGTATTCAGCTATATTTCCTATGATTAGCTCTTGTAGTTACTTAACTATCTCGAAAAGACGCCGGGGGTGGGATTCGAACCCACGCGGGCAGAGCCCAGTGGATCTCGAGTCCACCGCCTTACCACTCGGCAACCCCGGCAAACGATATAAAATCGAATTAAAATGATATAAAAATCTCACCAATGTTTAAATTAACAACTCGAAACCCTTTAATACTTTCATAAACTTTAGGAATTATGGCAGTAGCTGACTTGCTTTTAATAGGAATAGGAATAATAGTCATATTATTCCTTCTCTCAGGATTAAGGATAGTCAAAGAATATGAGAGAGGGGTTATATTCAGACTTGGAAGACTTGTGGGTGCTAGAGGTCCAGGACTTTTTTATGTCATTCCAATGCTTGAGGCTATGCAGATAGTTGATTTAAGAACTGTAACGTATGATGTTCCATCTCAAGAGGTTGTTACAAAGGATAATGTCACTGTTAGAGTTAATGCAGTTGTTTACTATAGGGTAATTGAACCAGAAAAGGCTGTTACTGAAGTATTCGATTATAGATTTGCAACCGCCCAAATTGCTCAGACTACATTAAGGAGTGTTATAGGACAAGCTGAACTTGATGAATTACTTTCAGAGAGAGAAAAGCTAAATGTAAGGTTACAGCAAATTATCGATGAAGCGACAAATCCATGGGGAATAAAAGTTTCAGCAGTTGAAATAAAAGATGTTGAATTACCTAAAGAAATGCAAAGAGCAATGGCCATGCAGGCTGAAGCAGAAAGGGAGAGGAGAGCAAAGATAATAAGGGCTGACGGAGAATTTCAATCTGCGATGAAGTTAAAAGATGCAGCAGAGATTCTTGCGGAGAGTAGAGGTGCGATGTTATTGAGAATTCTTCAAACGATGAATGAAATATCAAACGCTCAGAACACAACAATTGTATTTCCAATTCCGATAGAAATTCTTGAATACTTTAAACAGACTAAAAATTAATTATTTTCTCCTTTTTTTGCAAACATATATCCTTCTTACAAGACTCTTATGAACTTTCTGATAAAACTTTGACTCCATCTTAAAGAGAGGAGAGAATAGTTCTTCAACATCTATATTCGATATAAATACGACCCTCCCATCTTTACTAAGAACTCTTGAAAATTCTTCAAACGATTTCGTATATAATTCTTCTATCTCACCGAAAGTTTTAGAAGATCTCAGATAAGGGAAATCTGTAACTATAGCATCGACACTTTCATCTTTTAATGGCATCTCCCTAGCATCACCAATAATAACATTAGTTGGTAAGTTATAATGCTTTAGATTCATCTTACAGCCTTTTGCTATCTTTTCAAAAATCTCTATTCCGATGAAATCTAATCCAATTAAACCAGCTTCTATTATAATAGTTCCAGTCCCACACATTGGGTCAAGTATCGTCCCATCCTTTATTGCTGTAATATTAACAAGACCTCTGGCAAGTCTAGGGAGTATCGCTCCTGGCCTAAAAAATGGTTTTAAATCTGGTCTCCTTTCCAGGAATTGTTTTTTATTTGTTTTATACAGTAACCACCCTAAATGAAATCTCTCAGAAACATATACTCTTAAAATCTTATCAGGATTTGAGACACTTATTCTTGCCCCTCTTCTCCATAAAATCGCTCCTAAATTCTTCTCAAGTTCTTGACTCTTCACTCTCTTTCCCCCAATATTCTTAACTCTCACGCACATTTTATCATTTGGAATTTCTATTCTTTCTAAAAGATCAAACAAGCAATCTAAGTTATCAAAATCACCAGAAAAGAGATGAAGTGAGACTTCGTGTATCAATGCAAGTCTTTCTAACGAGTGGATATTACTTACTTTACATATCAAAATTTGTCTATCCCTATCGATCACTTTTCCATTCAAAACATATTTCACAAAATTCTCAACTTCTTTAGTAGCGACTTCTTCAAGCTCTCCACTTAGATAAAAAATCAGGTTTATCATTTATATTTCCTGTTTTCTGATATAATTTTGGCTAATTTTAACATTATTTCTCCTTTTTTTCCTATTTTTTTGATTTTTACTCTCCCACCATCTTCCCACCATCTTTTAGGAAATTTCTTTTCTTCTGGAATGAATTCTACTCCTAGCTCTTCACAAGCCTTTATAAGTTCACTCAACTTTACATTTTTTACTGCAAACCTCTTTGGAATTTTCCTACCTTGACTTCTACTAACTCTTTTGTCCAGATTAAATGTCCATATTATATAGTATTCATCTCCTTCTTCTCCTAAGCTCATCGTAAACCTCCTCAATCCTGATGTTTAGCTTTGAAAGTAAAACTAAAAGATGGTATAGCAAATCTGCGGTTTCATAAATAACCTCTTCTCTCTTTTCATCCTTTGCGGAAAGTATAACTTCTATCGTTTCTTCTCCTATCTTTTCTAATATACCGTTGATACCTTTTTCATGATGGAGTAATTTTGAAGTATAGGATTTTTCAGGACTTACATTTCTCCTTGACTCTATAATATCTTGAAGTT
>WAJX01000047.1 GCA_015523665.1 Ferroglobus sp. | reverse complement strand
GTCTCTGACTGTTTGTGTTAAGCTTAGAAGAGATTTCATCCAAGACCAAGTGATATAGCCTTTGTGAGTATTCAGCATCACCTCAACTTTGGCACGTGAGATGTCAACGGGCCATCACAAAGTGACGTGCGTTTCAAACTCTTTTTTGGCGTTCTCCGGTTTTCTGTAGTCTAACTGTTGGGTTTTTGCGTACTTCATTCTTAAGGAGCTCAGTATTCTGCTGACGTGCCTGAAAAAGTGCTCCACAAAAGATTTCTCTTTGATAAGCTCTCTAACCTCTCTAGTTTTCCAGCTATTTCTCTCTTCCAGAATCGATCCTAGTTTTTCTTTCTGCTTTTCACTTAGCTCAGCTGCTCTTCCTTCCTTTGTAACTGAGTTTTAAACCTTTTAAACCTTTTCCTTCCATTCATCAAGCCATACGTAACGATTAACCTTGCTTATTCCTGCTTTCTTTGCTGCCTGGGTGACGGTTTTACCAGTGTAAAAGGATTATGATGAAAGGCAATTTTCTGAGATTAAAAGCATCTATTTTTTCTGTTTTTGATTTCTTCGCTAAAATTCCTCTGGAAACATCTCTTCAAAAATCTATAAGGAGTTTCAACAATTCTTTCGATAACCCTCAATAAACCCAAGCCAATTCTTACAGATGATAACTTTAAGATTTTTTCTTGCTGTAAATATCTGTCAAATTTTTGTAGCTAACTTTAATTCTGAAGAGGAGTTCGAATAACTCAAGAATTTCTTACCTTCTCTATTTTGGTTTGTTTATTAATCTTGTAAACAAGAAAGACATAGCTCTTCTCTGCTCTTCTCCAGATCGAGCTTCTTAGGTCCTCACACTCTCTTTTGAATACCTAACAAAAGAGACACATTCTGGAAGTTTTTCTCCACTCTTCCTTGACAACTTCTCTTTGCTCCTATTCTGGAAAGATGAGTTTTTTCTGCAATTTCATCTAAACTTTTTGCCACTCTAAAAATTAAAAAAGAGGATTAGCCTTTCGGCAATTCAGCAAAGGTTGATGTTGCAAAGAGGTATTGGTGGGCTTATGCGAATGTGGTTAGGGATTGTGGTTTTGTTCCAAAGCCGTCTTGAATTATTAATTTTGAGTTAATAATTATTAAAATTTTGTTAACTATTTTCTTTTTTGTGCTATAATGTTAAACTGGAGTTAAGTAGACCATAATGAAAAATCAGCTGTTAAATAAATATTAGAATGGTTTAATACATTTGTAAGCTAAATATTACACAATTTATTACGATTACAAAAAAGTTTAAATACTTGACTAAACTTTGTAAAAACTTAATGACGTGTATCATGCAAATATACTTAAGTGATTGTATCCGAAATATAGCCTTATAGGAGGTGGGGAGAATTGAAACTAAGACCACTAAATGTTTGGAGCGATTTCAAGAAATATAGAGTTAAATATTATAAAGAATATATAGAGAGTGAGGAAAAAGGAGGAATTAGGTGGTCAGGTTCTGCTTGGGCTTTTGATGCCATACCAGTAGGTTTGGGAGATGATGTATACCCGCTCACTGGTGAACCATATGGAGCGACTGCATCTTATTTTGTAGATTTTTCAAATGAAGTCTTGAGCGCATCTGATAAACATGGAATCGCAAGAGATCTTTGTGGTTATCTCAGAAACTATTGGGGGAGTATTCTGCTTAATAAGTTTATACTGCCAGATGGGACAGTTCTAGATAAATTCCCTAAACCTCATTTTAATTGGACTATCCATCAATGCTGCACACATGCAAAGTGGTACCATTATGCTGCAGAGCTTGAAGGTGGTGTCCCAACCATGGCAATTGATATTGCAGTAGGCCATGGTGGCATTTTAGACGAGCATAAGATAGAGTATGTTGTCAGACAGCTTAAAGATGCTATATTTTGGATGGAAAAGGTTACAGGCAGAGAGTACGATGATGAACTATTAATAAAAGCGGTTTATGCAGAAGCAGAGAATACATCTTTATGGGCAAAAATATGTTACCTCAACAAAAACGTACCCGCACCACTTGATGAGAAAAGTATGTACACGCTATATGTGCCCCTTACTTTACACAGATCCGACCATAGACTTACAAAACTATATCAGAAACTTTTCAAAGAAGTAGAAAATAGAGTAAAAAAAGGTCATGGAGCATTTGATGAGCCCGAGATATTAAGGGTAGCTACCGACAGTCAACCTCCTTGGCCACTTCTGGGAATGTTTCGATATATGGAGCAAGAATATGGTGCAGTATCTATCGGATCACCATATACTTTCGGTTTGGAAGGGGCGTTTGAATGTGTAAAGAATGGAGAATGGAGTTGGAAGCCTGTTAATCCTCCAAGTGAGACTGAAATCGAGATAACAAACAGGGAAGAAGCTTTGAGGTTTTTAACTGTGTGGAATCTTAAATATAGACCTCTTTATCAGTATTTTACCTCGTTAGAAATGGGTATTAAGATGAGGATGAAGTTTGTTGAAGAATTTAAAGTAGATGGTTACATTTTTCATTTAAATAGAGGATGTGAAGGTACAGCTATCCAGCAATTAGAGGTCATGAAAATTTTGAAAGAGATTGGGATACCCACAACAGCATTTGAAGGAAATATGGCTGATCCTAAAGAAATTGACGAGGCTAGGGTAAAAGTGTTGATTGATACTTTTATGAATAGTATTGGATTAAAAAAGCATCTTAATTAAAGAATTAATTAAAGAAGAGGTGAAGTAAATGACATCAGTTGACAAACTCTCCCAAATGAAGAAGTTTAGAGAGTGGTTTGAGAACAGACATGAGTATGCGAAGAGGTGGAAGGAAAAGACAGGAGGGAAGGTTGTTGGCTATTATTGCACCTACGTCCCTGAGGAGATTCTCTACGCAGCAGGGGTTCTTCCTGTCAGAATTC
>WAJX01000046.1 GCA_015523665.1 Ferroglobus sp. | reverse complement strand
TTTTTCTTTCATGAACAAATTCTATAGGGTCTTCTATTGTTAATATGTGTTTTTTCCGTTCACTATTTATTATATCAATAATAGTTGCAAGAGTTGTAGATTTGCCACTACCTGTTGGACCAGTTACAAGTACTAATCCTTTATCATAAAAAGCGAACTGCCTAAGTGAAGGAGGTAGATTAAGTTCTTCAAGAGATTTTATCTTATCAGGAATATATCTAAAAGCCGCCCCTATTCCCAATCTATGAAGATATACATTTACTCTGAATCTACCCCAGCCTGGGATTGTATATGAAAAATCCACCTCAAATTCATTTTCAAATCTTTTTCTTATATCTTTTGGCATTATTTCTTTTAAAAAATTTTCAGCATCTACATTTGAGATATTTCTAAATTTTATTTTAAACAAATCCCCATTAACTCTGATTATAGGAGGAGAGCCTGCAATTATGTGTAAATCAGAAGCATTCTGGTCTATTACAAGTTTTAAAAAAGCATCAATCCTTGCCATCTCAAGCACTCCTTTCAAGTTCCATAAACTGTTCAAATGTTTCCTTATCAGTGGCTTTCAAATAAGCCTCCTCTGCTGAAACAAGTCCATTTTTCACCAAATCAGCAAGATACTGATCCATTGTTATCATCCCAATTTCTCTACTTGTAGTCATAATACTTGGTATCTGATAAACTTTTTGCTCTCTTATCAAGTTCCTTACCGCATTAGTAGCCATTAAAATTTCAAAAGCAGCTATCCTTCCCTTACCATCTTTTCTATAGAGAAGTTGCTGGGAAACTACCCCCTTTAGTGTTTCTGATAACATTATTCTCACCTGATGTTGCTGTTCAGTTGGATAAACATCTATTATCCTATCAATTGTCTTAGGAGCACTAATAGAATGTATGGTTGCTAAAACCAAATGCCCAGTCTCTGCTGCTGTTATAGCTAATGATATGGTCTCGTGATCCCTTAATTCACCAATCATAATTATATCTGGATCCTCTCTTAAAGCCGCTCTTATTGAATTTGCAAATGATTTTGTATGTCTTCCAACTTCTTTTTGAGTTATCACGCAATTTTTATTCTCAAAAATATATTCAATCGGATCCTCTATTGTTATTATATGAGCAAATCTAATATTATTTATATATTCAACCAGAGCTGCCATTGTACTTGTTTTACCACAAGAAGCCGGTCCAGAGAATAAAACAAGTCCCTGTTTTAAATGGGCAAACTCTCTTATAATGCCTGGTATTCCTAATTTTTCCAAGGTTGGAACCTCATCAGGTATAAACCTAAATACCACTGTAATTCCATCTTTATGTCTAAAAACATTGCCTCTGAACCTTGCTTCTTGTGGTATCTCATAGGAAAAATCAAGATCCATATACTCCTTGAATTTTATCTCATCTTCATATCTTAGTATCTGTGACAACTGCTCCATAATCTCTGCCTCAGTCAATATGCGATATTCAAGGTCAACTATTTCTCCTTCAATTCTCATTTTTGGAGGCATTCCACTGATTAAAAATAAATCCGTTCCATTCATACTTTTTGTTTCAAGCAAAAGGAAATCAATCATACTGAGATTTTGCTTTTCCCACCATCTATCTGCCACTGATAGCTCATCTTTTAACATAAAACCTAATTTTCTCAATACTTCTTTTGCTTTTAATCTAACATCTTTATCAGGTGATATCAGTAATTTTTTTATACTCTCAACAGCACTTTTTGCATCCAATTGAGCAAGACTTTCCAGAATCTTTATCTTTGTATCTTTATGAACCTTATCAAGCATATTCTGAAGTGGCTCAATAGCTCTTTTGTCTCCTAATCTACCAAGAGCAGTAGCAACTGTATAGGTCAATTCTTCTACCTGAAGTAACTGAATAAGCAATGGTACTACTCTTTTATCACCAAGATAACCCAATGCCTCTACTGCTCTTTCTCTCACCCACCAATCAGGGTCATTTAATAATTTCACTATATGATTGACAGCTTGTGGTTCTTTTATTCCTACTAAAATTTCTATTCCATATCTACGCATTCTCTCATCCTCATGCTCTAACAACTCTATAGCAGCAGGCACTACTCTTGGATCCTTTATCTCTGATAGTGTCTCTACTATAGCTTCTCTTACCCACCAGTCCTCATCTTTTAAAAATTTGAACATTTCACTAAATATGGACTCATCTTTTATCTGATTTAATATCTCTGCTACACATCTTCTTACATTAACATTATGGTCGGACATCAACCCAAGTAATAATTTAGAAATGTTCGTTTGAGGTTTCTGTGAAATCCTGAATATAGCATCTGTGGCAGTCTGACGAATCTGTAAGTCAGGGTCTTTTAACAATTCTATTAAAACAGGAGCCTCATTCTCATTACCTAATATACCCAATACTTCTATTGCTTTTAACTGAATCTTATATTCAATATTCTTTAATTCAAGTAATTTAATTATATCTCCTATAGGCTTTCTACTACCTATTTTTGCCAGTCCATCCAATGCAATTAAAACAATATCTACCTTCTTATCTCTTAGTAGCTTACTTAATCCATAAGCAGCAGCAGGCGAAGCAATTTCTCTTAATGAATTTGCTATCATTAGCCTAATTCTTGGGTTTGAATCATTAAGACCCTCATTTAATACGGAAATTGCTTCGTCACTTGCCATCTTCCTTAATACATGTATGGATTGCCTCTTATCACTTTCGGTTCCAACTCTCATTAAATCTCTGCATATTGCAATGCAATCTATTCTTGAAATCTCATATAACAAATTTAAAGCCTCTCCCTTATGTCTCCATTCTCCCTTTTTCAACTCTTCAACTAATTTCTTTGATACTACTGCGTGCTTTAATTCCTTTAATATGTTTATTGCAACTCTCCTTGTCTCTATATCACCTGTCCTCAGTAATTCAATATATGAATCGATTTCATCTTCATTAGCTAATAGAACAAGTATCTTTAAGATAAAAGTTTTTGTAACTGAATCAACTGTACTTTTTAAAATCTCAATTAAATCCTCGCTTAATCCCCTTACAGGCCTCTTTAATAAAATTTCCTCTAAAAGTTTTATTTTGTCTGTTTTAACTTTTGCATCTGATATATTCGGCAAATTTTTAAAAAGATTTATTATAACTTTTAAATCTAATCTGGAAGACTTCTCAATCTCCCTTAATACGAGCTTTCGCTCATCAATTGTTAATGGTCGCTCCGTTTGTTGCAATAATTGTATGTATTCTTTTTCTTTTTTAAATAACCATTTCATCTTACCCCTCATTTTTTTGTTCTATAATTTTCCATTTATTATCAACCTTTGTTATAACTCTTTTCTCCTGTAACCTATGTATTGGCCTAACCAATGATTGTCTTGTTTTACCCAATAATTTAGCTAATTTTGTCAAAGGTAATCCATCTGGATACACCTTTAATATCTCAATTATTAAATTATCAATAATCTCTAAATCTTCTATCTCACTACCCTTAGTACTTACCTTTGCAATTACTTCTTTTGCTTTTTCTGAATCCTCTGTCTTTTCTTCCTTTTCTGGTAACTTCTTTCTTCTCTTTATCCCTTGTGATTCTAACCACTCCTCAAATGTAGGCAAATTCATCTTCTTTATTAGCTTCCTCTTTACTTCTAATATTATCCATTTCTGAAATAACCCCCTCGACCAATCCTTGTCTCTAAAATCGGGAAACCTCTTAACCAATAAATCCTTCTCTTGCTTAATCAATCTCTGACGTTCTTCCTCTGGCAGTTCATAAAAAAAACTGTTTATAGTTGATATAATGTAATGATCATATTTTAATTTAAGCTTTTGTTCCTCTTCACTTAAATTCTTCTGACTCTCTTTAACTTTCCCAATTTTTCCAACCATATCTTCTAACCTCTCCTTTCTTTTTTATGTCTTTATGCTTAGTTTCTTCCCTCTTTATAATAATTGATTCTCAAATTTTTATCAACTTTCCTAATTATCATCTCTCCTATTTGTGTATAAAAAATTTACATTTAAGTTCCTTCTATGTTCAACTTATTTCCTACTTTATATCTGCCTCCTACTCTTTTAATACTTAATTCTCCTAGGCTCCTTTATTCTTTTTTATACTTATCTGTCTCAAAAATCATAACATTTTAACCAAAATTTATTAAAAAATCAAGCTATTTTTATATTTTCAATTTATTTTATCTGTAATTTTTATGACTCCTTATATTCTGATTATATTAATTTTTTTACCAAAAATTATACTGAGAATAAAAATTTAACTTATCTCTTTTTTTATCCCGGATCCAAACTGAATTATTGAAAAACAATATATAACTATTGAAAATAAAGGTTTTTTATTCAAGTAACTATAAAATTAGTATAAGATTGTTGTATTAAAATCAGTAAGGACAAGGAATTACATTTTCTTTAGCAAGTTTTCCTCTGGAATTAGGGTTAAAAATTGGACTGTAAAGATTTATGAGTTTTGAAATTAAATTTAAGTTCTAAATTTAAT
>WAJX01000045.1 GCA_015523665.1 Ferroglobus sp. | reverse complement strand
ATATACCCGCTTGTTAGGCGACGTTGGTCTATCCATGCTTTAACTTCCTGAGTTTTTCTAAGAATCTTTTAACTTGTTCCTCATCTTTAAAGAAACCTCCACCAAATTCTCCCGCCCAATCTTCATAGACTTTCTCTTTTTGATACATGGGCATAATATCCGTAACACTATTTTTATCCACGTTAAAATATTCTGCAAACCTATCAGTATAAACAGTGAACCGTAAACCCTTCTCTAAACTGCTTTCTCCAGGCAAAAGACTAAAAATAGTATTTCTCGCTCTTTTTTCACCCATAATCCCGATAAATGCTATTGAACTTCTTGTAGTAGTTTTCTGGTCAAATAATGGTATCAACCCATTAACAAGGCTTCTATACAATTTACCAACACCATTGGACTCTGCTATTTCTTCCAACTCCTCATAGGTCAGGGGAGGCTTTCTTTTTGAAATAGATTTGATCTGAGTTCTATACTCAACTTGCCCTGGTTCAATCAAAAATACTCTCGCCAAGAATTCTTTGCCTTCGTCATTTCGGAAGTAGTGGAAAGTCACGGCATTTATCCCAACTCCGTAAGTACTTGAAAGGTATTCAATAATTCTTTCTGTGCTGCTGTCTATTTCCGAGGCAACTATAAGCATTTTATGGTGCTCATTTATGATTTCTGGAAGTTCTTCGCCGAATTTTTCTTTAAAAGCCTTTTCTAAGGGTCCTCTCTCACCTAGATACCTGTTTGCTATTTCAGTAATTTTCTCGTTAGAGAGGTCTTTAACTCATGAAGCATAATCCAATACTTGGGCAGTTACTTCTCGCGGAGTCTTGTCACGTTTTAACTCAACAATCACAACGTCACCGTTATAATCTAAACATAAAAGGTCAATAACTCCTCCAAAGTCCGTTTCTACCTGTCGTCCGATTACGAGCAAATCACTTGAGATTATGGAAATATCTTTTTCGAGCCAATTTTCAATGCGTTCTTCCACTTCCAATTTGGATTTTTTAATTTCCTTTAAGACATTTCCTCCCTGTATTTCCCAAATTTTTACATCTTGAGGCATAATATTTTCCCCATAATTCTATTGCTTTCAGACCAATGTCGCCTAACGGCTGGCGGGTATCTGAAGTCGCCGAAGACGATTTGGATAAGGGTTGAAAGCCCGAGTCAGAACACGCCTGTTAAGTGACCGATCGATAGCGAGGCAAGGCACGAAGTGTCGCAGAGTTGTTCGTCCACCACGAGTTATATTGCGTATAAACCTATGGTAAACAATGTAACAAAAATTATCGCTAAACTCCAGTATAAAGGCTTGTCACATTTTAACTTCTTAGCCTGACCTCTTGTAATAATATAAACTACAAATAAATAGACAGGAGCGTTTGATATTATAAAGTCAACTTGAACGTGAAGGACATTTTTGAATATGATTGCGACGCCAAGTACACAGCCAGCGGTCACTAAAGCTACTTTTACTTCGTTAGCTAGTTTCATATCATAGTTAAATCTTCTTATATTTATAAATTTTTAGGAGGACAAGTAATTTCACTTAACAACAACTATGCGAAATTTTGGAGGTGATTATGGAAAGACAAACTCAAAAATCCAGTGTTTGTGGATGGCGACAAATTGGAGATGCTTGATAAAACTTCACGCTGTTTCAGGGTGTTGTGAAAATTAGTATAGGCAAAATCCTAGAAAGGTAAAACATATACCCAAATTAAGTTAAGCACAATATGGTGATTGTGTGCTAGTCAGGATATAGACAAGGGGACAAGTAACACTTCAGCGTAAACCAGGAAAAAGTATGATATCAGAGTTGGAAAAGAAGTTGAGATACTGGACTTTGGAGGTGAAATGGTTATCGCGCTAGTTCCAGAAACGAGAGGAAGGGGTTTTGTGAGGTTCATGAGAAAGCTTGACAAGATATTTGCAGAATACAAGAGAGGAGAAGAAAAGGGAGATGAAAAGATGAATTACGTTTTAGGTGTATTTGTAGTTTTAACATACATTGGTGATGAAGAAGGTGCAGATAAAGTTGAAGAGATCCTTGATAAGGCTAAAAATGGAGAAATAAAGCTCACCATGAACTACGTCAATCTTGGAGAGGTCTACTACATAATCGCAAGAGAATTGGGATTAAGCTAAGGAGAATGAGGCAATGGCTATTATAAAGAGGCGAGATCTGGAGTTTGTTGAAGCTGATGAGAGCATTTCCCTGACTGCTGCAAGAATAAAAGCCATTCACAGCCTGTTCTATGGTGATGCTTTTGTTGTTGTCTCCATCACAATCGGCAAAAATCGCATCATAGTAACTGAGGACGGGGAGTTTAAAGGTGCTTATCCGTACATTCTGTGGATAAGGTAAAAAATCCAGTGATTAAAAAATTTCAAGCCATTGCTGAGGGATTTTGAATAACCTCTTCAAAAGGTCATAAAAAACGATTTAATGTCCAACTAAGGATAAATTAAAATAAAAATAGAAAGTAAAGAGAAATTACATACTCAAAGCCAGTTTTATATCATCTGCCTTGACAGTCTTTCTGT
>WAJX01000044.1 GCA_015523665.1 Ferroglobus sp. | reverse complement strand
GACTTCAATCCCCCTTTTCGTTGGGTATATCCTCCTATTCTTCTCTCCCACGTAATTTCTGATGAACAACCTCTCGAGAATCGTTGCGTATGTGGATGGTCTACCGATTTTTCTGTCTTTCATTAATTGTATAACATCTGACTGTGTGTAGAGTGGAGCTTTTGGAACATTCCTAATCTCTACCTTAACTTTAAACTTGCCAATCGGTAATTTATTTTTAACCCACACTCCCCATCGGTAGAGTTGGTGCGCTTTTCCTGATGCTTCAACAACTCTCTCCTCTATGTATTCTTTTCCATTAACGATAATTTTGTATTTAGCCTCTTTTACAATGTAATTTTTACACTGACTAGCCATAAAACGGCGGAATATTAGATCATACAATGCTAGATGTGTCCATTTCAAATCTTCAGCTTGTATCACTCCTTCATGGATAAGTCTTTCTAATAGATCTTTATCTATTGCTCTTGTTGGTCTTATACATTCATGAGTACCTTCAGCACTCCAACTTCTGCCGTGATAGTCTTCACCTAAGTAATCTTTGGCTATTCTTAATCCAACCTCACTAACATGAGTTGAATCAGTTCTGTGATAGGTTATCAATCCCCTCTCGAATAGATCTTGAGCAATCTGCATAACTTCTTTAGCGGATAACTTTAAGATTGTATTCGCATCTCTTAGCATAGTATCTGTCGTATAAGGTGGTAGAGGTAATCTTTCATCAACTTTCTCATCTATTATAGATATTTCAAGTTCAACTTCATCATCTCCCTTATCTATAGCTTTGATATCAAAATCTTCTAAGTATAAATTAAACTCTTTTATTACAGCAACTTTTTTTCGCCTTTTATTCTCTTCAGCTCTCTCAATTATCCAACCAAGCACAGGAGTTTGAGCTCTTCCCGCTGATAAATTGGTATCATGGAAAACTCGCCAAAGTTTTTGACTTAAAGTAAAACCTATCCATCTATCCTCTATCCTCCTAACTAGCTGTGCTTTAACGAGTTTTTCATCCACGTCTCTAAGATTTGATAGAGCTTTCATTAACGCTCTTTTTGTAACCTCATGAAACTCTGCTCTTTTAATCTCAGCACATCCAGAAAGGAGGTTTTTGATATCCCACGCAATCTTCTCACCCTCACTATCTGGATCTGTGCCTATAATTACAAATCCTGTCTCTTTTGCAAGTTTTCTTAACATAGCTATTCTACTTTTTGAATCATCAACCTCCCCTTCGCATCTCGGACAAATTTCATGTTTTTCAGTAAATTGATAGCCACACACCTTACAACGTTTAATCGATGCATAAATTGGTGTGAACCTATTTCCACCATTTACATATACACCATAAAAACCTCTGTTGGTTATTAGGTCTGTAATATGGCCAAGACTGGCAGTTATTATTAACACTCTTTCGGGAGTTGGAACTTCATAAGCAATGATTGTGGAGCTATTAGCTGTTAGAACTTTGATACTCGGTTGTCCAAAAAATCTGGCAATCTGTTTAGCTTTGGTTGGACTTTCTACAACAAAAAGTGTTGGTTTAATCACATCAAATTCACTCCTCTTTCTATAGCGATCTCTAGATTCATCTATCTCTTTTTTTAGTTTTTCAAAATCAACATCTTCTATATTTTTGAATTCTATTTCATAAAATTTCGCCCTTTCCACAAAAGCTGAGAGAACATCTGGATCTTTTTCAAGTAAAAATGATGCTCCTTTTGTTATACCACCTGCAAAGAGACGAGATGTCCTACCAGAGCCTTGAATATAGGTCCTTATATCTGGAAACACTATTTCATTTTCCCTCAAAACTACATCTCTTCCAGAAATTTTCTTTCTTGCTAAAATAGTTTTTAAAACATCTTTAAGCTTTGTTAACTCCTCTGTTTTCTTTTCTATACTTGGGAGGATTTGTATGAAGGGTTTTACTTCCTCCTCTTCTTTAAAGATCAATGCAAGAGTTTTGATAATTCCGATTGGAGCTGAATCTATGTCATCAATTTTTACATTAAAAACAGGTGCTCCATAGAAAATAACGAATCTTATTCTTTCTGGCAGGTCCAATCCTCTTACAAGAGCTCCATAATAATAGGCGGTACCTATTAAATAATCTATCTCTCCCTTCTCAAATAATCCGAAATCTTTTGTTTTACCAGATTTAACAATCCCAACTCGTAAATTAAGCTTTAACAACTCTCTATATATTTCTTCAGCTTCATCATTACTCCTAGCAAATACTATCCCTCCATCTCCCATTTTAACCATTATTTCGTATAGTGTGTTGATATTAGCCTTATCAGACTCTATAACAATATCTTCAATGTTTCTAATGGCATGAGTAGTGCTTCCCACATCAAAGTTAAGAAGTTGCCTAAAGAGTTGAACCTTTTGCCCTTTTTTGGCGGTAGCTGTGGAAACCATAAGACATCCTTTTGCTTTTCCTTCCCATCTATTGCCAACTTTTTTGAATCCTAATAAAATTAGAATTCTATCGACATTTCGTGAAGCTTTGAGGATTGCGTCAACATCATCTACAAAGATAAAGTCAAACGTTTTGTTGATATCTTCAAAATGTTTAGCGAGAAACTGTGTTGTTGTAATTAATATATCGTAGTCCTCTTTCAATAACTTAAAGAAACTATCCTTCTCATCTCTCTTTAACTTGCCATGGTAATAGAGTATTGTTATTTTGGATTTTGAGTTATCAACATTAATGTTTAAATCCAATCCAAGTTTTTTTGCATAATTTTGAATGTTTTCAACAACTTGCTTAACTAAGAGAGTTGTTGGGAGGATTATATAGCTTTTTTTCCCTCTTAAAGCCATGAATAATGACATAACAACGCCAAATGATGTTTTTCCAATACCTGTTGGTGCTACTGCTGCAAAACTTTCTCCGTTTAAAACCCTTTTTGCCCAAAATCTCTGTATCTCCCTTAATTTACCAATAGCCTTTTCAAAAAATTCAACAAACTCTTTATAGAGGTATTCGTATTTGAATTGGCAGAGATGAACATCTCTCTTAAAGCACAAACCAGAGTTAATCTCCTCACTACTTAGATCTCCGTTGCAGGAATCGCATAGATCTGCATAAATAACGTCTAACATTAAAATAGATTAGATCGTTAAAGAATAAAAAACTTGGGAGTTGTCTGATCATTGTTGTTTTGCTATATTTTATTATTTTGTTTGCTTCATTTTTATTTAAACTATAATAATATATATTAATATAATTTATAATTTTAATCAAATTAATAAATAATTATATATTTATATATTCATTACATTTAATAAACCACAACATTTTAATTTTGATTGTCACATTTATAAATACTGCGAAAATGTAGCGGGGGTTGCCGAGTGGACAAAGGCGCCGGCTTGAGGGGCCGGTCCCGTAGGGGTTCGGGGGTTCGAATCCCTCCCCCCGCATATGTTTAATAGTTTAAATAAAAATTATTTTTAAATTATTTTAAATTTTATATTTAATTTTGATAATCTTTGAACATCCTTGAGTTAAAGTTCAGAGTATCCGAAGACTCTCTTTTAAAGAGATGCTAAAAAATATATAACAGAGACTACAAACTTTTAAAAGCTCATCTGTGGGTGGTAATGATGGTTAAAAGAGCAAAACTTGTTAACGATATAGTAGAACTTGTCCCGATCCTTCAACTCTTTTCATCTGAAACTTATAAGAAAGTCTATGAGACTCTCCTCACAGAATGGAGAACCCTTGAGGAACTTAAATCTTCATATGGGGAAGGAGTTGAAGAAGCATTAAAAATACTAAAACAAGCTGGAATGCTTGGTGTTAAATGGAGAATGCCATCTGATCCTAGTGGTAAACCAGAGAAGGAATATCATGTTAGCTATACCCATGTGAGTGCTAATTTTTATACATCTCTTAAAGATATAAATACGATACTCAAAGCGATTTTTATGTCAGACGACGAATTTGAAGAGTTAGTATCTGAAATTATTCAACAGATTAAAGCTGGAAAAATGTCTGTTCAACATATAAGTAGGGAGTTAAACTTAGATCCATTATTCATTAGAGCTATAGCTAAGAGATCTCTGAAGTTAAATCTGAAGGGTATGATAGTGGAGATTGCTAAAGATGAGGAAATTTAGTCTTAGAGAGTTGATAAACAAATATATCTGGCACCCAGATTTAGACATCTCAAAACTTAAAATTAGATATATCGATAGGCCGAGAGGGGTATCTGAAATAAACGGGAATGAGATAGTTGATGTTGGACATAAGTTCCTTTATACAATTGACATCATACTACCCTATCATAGGATAGTCGAAATATCGTATGAGAATGAAGTAATATGGAGGAAGCCCAATTATGAGAAGATTAAAAGAGATGGATGAACTTGCAGTAAAACTGACAACATCCATGGATCATGATAAGCATATATTTTATTACGATATACTTGTAGATTATGCACATGTTTTAACCTTATATAAATCTGGGATAATAAGTAGAGAAGATTTAACAAAGATATTGAAGGCATTAAAAAAAGTGAAAGAAGAAGGTTTTGAAAAACTACCAAAAGCTGAAGATGTGCATGAAGCTATAGAAAAAAGAGTTATAGAGATTGCAGGAAATTCTGGAAAAAAGATGCATACAGGGAGAAGTAGAAATGACGAGATAGCTACGTGTTTGAGACTCTTTACCAGAGATAAACTTTTAGACATAGCAACCTCTCTCTTAGAGCTGAGAGCTGTTATAATGAAGAAGGCTGAGGAAAATGATACGATCATGCCTGGTTTTACACATATGCAATACGCTCAACCAACAAGATTATCCCATTATTTAATAGCTTACCACGACATGTTTGACAGGGAATTTGAGAGGTTTTTAAATTGTTTTAAAAGAGTAAATCTATCTCCTTTAGGATCAGCCGCTTTCGCATCAACTAGTTTCAATCTCGATAGAGAGTATACTGCCTCTCTTTTAGGCTTTTCGGGGGTAGTTGAGAATTCTATGGATGCTGTATCCTCAAGAGATTTTTTGATAGAAAGCGTGTTTGTAGCAGCAAGCACACTCTTAGATCTGAGTAGGATTTGTGAGGAAATTATTTTATGGGCTTCTGAATTTAACTTTATTGACTTGCCAGATGAGTATGCTTCTATCTCAAGTATTATGCCTCAAAAAAAGAATCCAGATGTTGCAGAGATCTTAAGAGCTAAAGCTGGAAAGATGATAGGGTATCTTACATCAGCTATGAGTATTTATAAAGCTTTACCGTTCGCCTATAACAGGGATTTTCAAGAGATGAATCAAATTCTTTATCACTCTCTTTATGATACAGAAATTGCCATAAGAGTTATGGCTGGTATGTTTGAAAAATTAAAATTTAGAGAAGATATTATGACTGAAAAAGCTGGTAAGAATTTCTCGTATGCTACAGAAATTGCAGATATGCTTGTAAGAAAAGGTATACCTTTTAGAGACGCTCATAAAATAGTTGGTGAGCTTGTAAATAAAGGAGTCTTATCAAGTAATGAGATAGCTTGTGAAATAGTAAGAGTTGCAAAAAAGCTTGGAATAGAAATAAATTTGGAAGATGAAGAGATAACAAACTTATTATCTATAGAAAAAATTGTCGAAAGAAGAAACAATATGGGAGGGACTTCAAAAACGGAGATCAAGAGAATGATTAAAAAGAGGGTTGAAAAGCTTGAGAAGGATAAAAAGATTATTGCAAAAATAAGAGATAATATAGCGAAATCCTTATCAAAGCTTGAAGAAGAAGTGAAGATGTATGCGGAGAGTTAAAGTTAAATGGAAAGGCAAAATTCTTGAAGGAATTTTAATGCCATCTCATACGGATTCGTTGGTTATAAAGTTAGATAGTGGTTATAACATAGGTTTAAAGGATTATGAGATATTGGATGAATATGAAGTGGAAATTAAAGTTTCTGATATTGGAGAATTTAAGATAGAGGATGAGAATTTACCAGAAATAAAGGTAATTTCAACTGGAGGGACGATAGCCAGTAAAGTTGATTATCAGACTGGTGCGGTTACTAGCCAATTCTCCGCTGAGGAGATAGTATCGGATATCCCAGAGCTTTCAGAGATATGTAGAATTGAGGCCACACTTCTATATAACATTTTAAGTGAAAATATGAAACCAACACATTGGATAGAGTTAGCCAGAGAGGTTTATAGAGCTTTAAAGAAATATGAGGGAGTTATAGTAACTCATGGAACAGACACTATGCATTTTACAGCTTCAGCTTTAGCTTTTATGATTTCAACACCCAAGCCCGTTGTTTTTGTTGGTGCTCAAAGAAGTTCAGATAGACCGAGTAGTGATGCGGCAATGAATATGGTTTGTTCTGCATATACTGCCATCTCAGATATAGGTGAGGTCGTTGTTGTTATGCATGCTAATACAAGTGATGATTACTGCTTTATACACAGAGCGGTCAAAGTTAGGAAAAATCATACATCCAGGAGAGATGCCTTTCAAAGTGTTAATTATCCACCACTCGGGAGAGTTGAATACCCCTCTGGTAAGATAGAATGGATAGCTAGCAGATTTAAGAGGGGAGAGAGAGATTTATGGCTTAAGGACAAACTTGAGGAGAAAGTTATGCTAATAAAATTCTTTCCAGGATTGAAGCCAGATATATTGGAATATTATTATAACAAGGGCTATAAAGGATTTGTAATTGAGGGAACCGGGCTTGGACATGTCTCAACAGAGTGGATTGATACCTTAAAGAGGTTATCTGAGGATTGTATAGTGGTTATGACATCTCAATGTCTCTGGGGAAGGGTTTGTGATAGGGTTTATGATACTGGTAGATATCTTTTGAAGGCTGGAGTTATAGAAGGGGAGGATATGCTACCTGAAGTGGCGCTAGTTAAATTGATGTTCCTTCTCGGAAATTATGAGATTGAAGAGGCAAAGAAATATGTAAAAAAGAATCTGGTTGGAGAGATAAATGAGAGAACAAGCTATATGTGACAACTATATAAAATAAAAATTATATAAATAAATATACTCATCATTTGTTGCATATTTGTTGTATCATAATCTGTTGCATTTTTAATATGATAGGTTTAATGATTGCTACTTTTCTTTAATATTGATATTGTTGGAGCGTTAAGTTTTATGGAGCGGATATTGATAATAACAAAGATATTGATAAAACAAATATGACAATCTTATTATACGACCATTACAACTCGTGTTATGCGAAAATATAGATTCAAGAGGGGTTATAAAGCGACACCTGAAAGACTTGAAGAGATGATTGTGAAGTATTTTGGTAACTTTGAAAAGGATGGAGATGTGTATGTTGTTAGATATAAGGCTATAGAAGAGCTTAGATTATGGTTTGATGGTAAGTTTTTATGTGCACAATCAAAAACTAATCCAAGAGTTGATGATAGGATTGCAATAGAGACTTTAAGAACTTATAACAAATTCTTAGAAGAATTGACTGGATATACTGCTAAAGAAAGACAAAAAATGATGAAAAAAGAAGTGGAAGGTTAATTCATTTTTATTTCTGTATGAGAAGCTCACTCAGTCATCCTAACGCTTAGAATTTTTAATCTTTTAAATCGTTTAAGATTAGTACACTTTTGAATTTCTAAACGTTAGAAACAGCCTTTTAAGAATATATTAGAGCATAGATCATAATAAACACATCTTATTTATATTTCTCATTTATAATATTTTATTTATAATATTTTATTTCTCCTCAATGGTATGTCATAATTATTTTTCTTTAAATATCTTATATCCCCTAAAATACTAACGATTTTAACTTTTAATCTGTAGTAATACTTTCATAAAATTCAAAACAAAACAAAAATTTAATTTTGAGTTATGATTTTTAATTATTCAGATATAAAATTTTATGATTCTTTATGATTTATTCTAATTTACAATCTGTAAATGTAAGTATTGTTCATCCATCTCTTCTCTTTTCATTTTTTATCCCAAAATTCTATATCTTATCCTGTATTTTTCACAAAACTCCCTTGCTTTTCTCTCAAGCTTTAACTGATAATCTTTTCTTGGTTGGTTAAAGGTTTTAAAGAATTGCTTATACTTTAGTGATAATTCTGGGAAGCACTTCTCTATAATCTTATAATAAAGTTCTTTTCCAATACCGTACAAAGTTAAAGCTCCAACAAAAACATAATCTGCTTGATATTCCTTCGCAATCTTTATCATTTCCTCTAACTGTTCATCAGAATCTGAAATGAAAGGCAAAACTGGAATATATGCGACACCAGCGTAAAATCCATCTTCTTTAACCTTTTGTAACGTTTCTAATCTTTCCTTTGGTTTTGGAGCATTTGGTTCGAACATCTTTGCGATTCTATCATCTATAGTTGATAATGAGAAAGTTATTAGCACACCATGTTTCAGCTTGCTTAAATCTTGTGGTAAAATTGCGTTTTCATCAACTTCTTTTAATAAATCTAAATCTCTCTGAATTAAAGTCGATTTGGTTAAACAATGTACTGGAAATCTGAATTTAGCAATAACGCTTAAGCATTTTCTCGTTAGCTCATACTTCTCCTCTATATGCATCCAGGGCTCAGTTGCTGAGCTTATAATAATAAAGCCATATTCCTTTCTTTTAGCTCTTTTCAGCATTTCTTTTGCAAGCAAAGTTGGGGCGTTTATCTTTGCTACCAACCTTTGCCTTATATTTTCTCCATATTTGCTTCCTCGAGTATAGCAATATATGCAATTAAAATCGCAAAGCTGATAGGGATTCAGAGAATAATCATCCAAGAACCATACATCTCTCCTCTTATGTTTATTCAAAATCGTCTTTACAAAAGCTTCCTTCACCATTTTATCCCACCGCAGAGTTAGCCAGTTATCATTCTTAACTCTTCTTCGTATCAAATTTTGCTGAATGTTGCTTGACTGATTATTTGCTGAAACTATTGTTTAATGGTCTCCTCTACTGTTTGTTGTAAGACTTTTTGTCACATTTTTAACCTTTTAATTTGATTTTAAAATATGATCTGTTACTTTAAGTTTAATATGCACCAACTTACACATCACATCTTTTAGGACTAATTATTTCGGTTTTATGTCTAAATTTCTCAACCAACAGGTATACTTACCATAACGATAAGTAATATTATTTCTCCACTTTAAACATCTTTAAACTCTTGTTTTGTAATTCGCAAATTCTAAGGTTCTCTTTTTGTTCGCTATAAACTCAACTTTGAAGTATCAACATAAGTCAGAAATAATTTAATTTAAGGTTAAACTTTAAATACATTAAAATTAATATTATAATATTATTTTTAATTTTTTGTCTTTTAATCTCTACTCAATTAACTGATCTCCTCAAAGAAACTTAAACATTATAAACTTAATAAACTTTTAATAAAAAGATTATTATAATTTTAAATTTTATTGTTTTTCATATCATTCACAAAGCAAGTCAGGTGAATTAGAAAATGAGAAAAATGATATATTGTAATGACAAATCTACATCATGGAAAGTCATATCGTTTGGGGGTTTGGTTTTATCTTAGCAGGCCTCTCTTCTTTAGTATTCCCTCCGATCTTACCACTTCCATTTATTTTAATTGTAATTGGGATTTTGCTTATTTTATTTGGGAAAAGAGAAAAAAGGATTGAGGAGGTGATTGAATGATTGTGACAACTACAGACTATATTCCAGGATATGAGATTGAAGAGATCATAGGTGTTGTGATGGGAAATACTGTGAGAGCAAAACATATAGGGAAAGACATCCTTGCTGGTTTGAAAAACATCATTGGAGGAGAGATTGAGGAATATACTGAGATGCTAAAAGATGCAAGAATTGAGGCTATGAATAGAATGATAAATGAAGCGAAAAAAATCGGAGCTAATGCTGTAATAAACGTCAGATTTGCGACATCTCAAACTATGGCTGGAGCAGCAGAATTGTTAGCCTATGGAACAGCAGTTAAGATTAAAAGAAAATCTTTCTAATTTATATTAACAATAATCTATTAATTTATTAATATTATAATTACAGATTACTAATTTCATTTTTAATTTTCATGATTTTTCATGATTTTTAAATTTTCTTTTTTTATTTTATTTTTGTTGTTATTTTATTTGTTCATGTCTTCTATCTCCTCATAAACTCCAAGTAAAGCTATCAATGATGTGGGGATTGTATGTTCTGTGGCAAAGGTTATATATGGTGATAAATCGATCACGAAATCTGCAAATCTGAAAATACCTTTTGGTAACCCACTCCTACTTCCTGCAAATATCACAACCTCATTACATCTTTCTAAAGCCTTTTTTAGATCATCCTTTACGTCTCTTATTTGCTCTCCAGTTGGATCAGTTACAATGAGAATATTCTTCTTTCTCCTTTTATCTCTAACAGTTTGATATAAATCCTGAATTAAAACTGGAACTTCTCTAACCTCTCTCGCATAACTCCTTTTCTGTATCTTTAGTCTGGCTAATTGCCCTCTCTTTATACCTTTTAAAAATTCCAACATTTCGTAAGCGTTAATGTATCCGTATGGGGATATTATTAGTTCTTTTATCTCAAATGACTGAGCAGCTCTCCCTATTCTCTCTCCAATCTCTCTTGCTCCTTTTAAATTTTCAAGATAAGGCATTTGAACAAAAGAAATTTTTTCAAAAAACTTTCTGGAATCAACTTTTTCGGGTGTATACTTCTTTTTCTCCTCCTTTCCATCTAAAATTCCTATGAAAGTTCTTTCATTTATGATCTCAACATAGATCGCTTTATCTGGAAAGTCTAGATCAACTTCAGCATTTGTAAGTTCTTGGATCTTTTTTCCTAACTTGATATTTACATCAACACTGCTGAAGCCTATCTTCTTACCTCTTCTTGTTGTCCTAATGGCAAAAGTTTCGAATTCTCCGAGATGACTTACAATTTCACCAGCTTTCGATATGATATTTTCTAAATCAGATTTACAGGTAGAAATAATTTTTATAGCTTTTTCAACTTCTGGAACGTCTCTTATCTTCTCAATACTATTGGAATATACTATCAATATGCCTAAGTAACCGGCTGGTCTAATCTCTATTTTTACATCTCCAATAGCATCTTTTATATGATTTGCTGCAACGTATTCTAATCCTCGTTGAGTTTTAACGAGAATCATTCTTTCTACTATTATTTGTTTTATTGCTTAATCATATTTTCTGTTTTTATCATCTTTTACTTTTGTTTTTTATTTATTTTTTTATTTATTTAAGTTATTCTTAGTTTTTTACCATGTTATTTTACTTTTTACATATTTTTATTTTTATTTTTTATATATACTTAAAGTTTAAAAAACCTGAGATTAAACTGATGTTAAAACATAAATAAAATATATTAATGAATATAAAAAATTATTTATGAATAATGCTAATCAAAGGATCGGACACCCTTTAAGTAATTGAACTCAGCTTTAACGATCTTCACATTTAAAAATTCTCCAATTTTTCCTTTATCAATTATTACTGGCCTATAAGAATTAGTTCTTGCTAAAAAAGTATCTTTTTTCCCTTTTTTAGTTACGAGAACTTTCATCCTTGTATTTATGAATTTTTTATTATTTTCCATCCCTATTTTTTTGCAAAGCTCGGTAAGCTTTCTACTTCTCTCTTT
>WAJX01000043.1 GCA_015523665.1 Ferroglobus sp. | reverse complement strand
GACAAAGATCTGCAATGAATGCCTTAGCAAGGATTTAGAGAAATATAAGCTTAGTAGAAGAGGTAAGATTCACAGCTTTTCAATAGTTAGAGTACCACCTGATCCATCTTTTAAGGTACCGTACGTTATAGCTTGGATAGAGATGCCCGAGGATGTTTTAGTCTTCGGTCAGCTCGAGGTTGAGGAGAAGGATTATAATAAACTGAGAATAGGAATGGAAGTTGAGACAGTTGTAGGTGTGATAAGATATAATGAAAATAAACCCGTAATCAGCTATAAGTTTAAACCGATATTTTAGATTTTTTATCATTTTTGTTTTATATTGGTAAATTATTCGGGATTTGCTGTGATGAACTCCATTTTTATTGGGAAGGATGAAATAAGTTTATGAACTTTATTTTTTAAAATTTAAATATGAAGTTTGGAGTCGTTTTACCTCAGCCTAGAGCAAATCCACAGAAACTCGTAGAATATGGTAAGAAAATAGCTAAGCTAGGTTTTGATAGTATATGGAGCGATGATCATCTGGTATTTTTTGGGGAAGGGTATGCTCCAGAAGCTTGGACGATACTGACGACAATAGGTTTACAAACAAAAAATGTAACCATAGGCACAGCCGTATCTGATCCCCATAGATGTCATCCAGCTTTTTTTGCTCAAAGACTTGCAACTATAACTAATTTAATCGGAGATAGGGTGATACTAGGGCTTGGAGCTGGAGAGGTTATGAACCTAGACCCATACGGAATACCATGGGATAAGCCAGTTAGTAGGATGAGGGAGGCAATTGAGGTTATGAGAAAGCTCTGGGAGTCAGATGCGGATAATCCGGTTAACTATGAGGGAAGGTTCTTCAGATTGGAGAAAGCATATTTGCAGATAAAGCCTAAGGGAAAGATACCGATATACATAGGAGCCAACAGCCCCAGAACTAGAAGACTAACCGGAGAGATAGCTGACGGATGGATACCCAATCTTATTTCTCCAGGTTTATTTAAGAAATACCTGAAAGATGTTGAAGAAGGAGCAAAACATGCCGGGAGGAGTATTGATGACATTGAGAAATGCGTTTACGTTTTTACAGTACTTACAAAAAGTAGGGATGAAGCGTTTAATGTATTGTCCCCTCTCAAACACCTCTTCGCATGGCCGGAAGATGTTATAAACGCTGGATATAAATTATACATCCCAGAACATCTGAGGAACATCCATTATACTCGCATAGCTCCGCAAGACATTTCAGAAAGAGAAAAGCTAAGAGAGCTGGGAAAGCTATATCCAGATGAGATATGCTTTGAATTCACGATTTCTGGAACCGTTGATGATTGCATCTCCAAAATAGAGGAATACGCAAAATGTGGTGTGGAGCATATAATATTACAAAATTTCAGTCCCGACTTTGATTGGAGTATAAAGGAATATTCAGAGAAAATATTACCCCATTTCAGGGAATAGTTATCGGTCTTCCACATATTTCATTAAAAGAGCGCTCAAAGATAGAGCGATCATTAGAAATATGAAGAAGTATTTTACGTCTATATAATCGGATATAATTCCAGCTCCTAGAGAAAAGATGCCTCCGAAGAAGAAGCCAATACCTTGGAAAAGTCCATAAGTTGGAGATCTGAAATGTGATGGTGTATGGATTGCTACTATCGAATCGTAAAGTGGGATGGTCGTGTATAGGAATATACCCAACATTATAACCGTGAGATAGAATATACTTTTAGACGGAACGAGGATGATGGGAAGGAAAGTGAGAGATGCTAAAGCAACACTTATAACAGATACCTTCTCAGCTCCGTATTTATCCCCAAGATAACCTCCGATTATGTTAGCAAATAAACCCATAAATGGGAATATTGCCACAATTGCTGCTGAAGATGCCTTTGAAAGTTTGATTACGTTGAATGCGTATAATGGAATGAAAGACATCACACCCCAGAAACTTGCATCTCTGAGGAAGTATGAGAGGATTAATTTTCTACTTGCATGTTTTCTGAAGTAGTTTAAAAAATTTTTTAAAGGAGTCTTTAGAGTTTCACCAGATTTTATTAATGCCATATATATTATCGCTATGATTAGGGTTAAGAAAGCAAAGAAGAGGATTAGATCTTTTAAGCCGTATGATATGAGAAAGAAAGATACGATTAAAGGTGATATTATCATTCCCAGACTGCTTGCAAATCCATGAATTCCTAGATATGTGTTTACCCTTTCTTTAGGGGAAAAATCAACCAATATGGTTGTGCCTGGTGAATGGTACGTCCCACATCCGATGCCGAACAAAAACTGGAGTATTAAGAGGAGAGTGTAGTTTGTGTAATTAGTTAAAATTAAGAGAGATATGAACGATAAAAGCTGTCCACCGACTACAATCCATTTTTTTGAATGTTTTAGGCTTAGAAAGCCTGAAATAATGGTTGAGATGGAATACGATATAAAGAATACCGCAGCTATCAGCTCTGTTTTTGTATAGTTGAGGAGTAAAGCTACTTGAAATGCAGGTAAAATGGCTATTATAAAATTTATAGCCATATGATTGTGCATATGGGCTATTGAGGAGGCGAATACTAATCTGTACTTTAGCGACATAAATAAAAATTAAAATAAAAATTAAATTTCCAAATTCGGATGCCAGATTTCAAAATGTCTTTTATG
>WAJX01000042.1 GCA_015523665.1 Ferroglobus sp. | reverse complement strand
TTAGTAGATATATAAACAGAATTAACACTATGATTATCGATATTGCAAACAGTAAATCAAATTCATCAAGCTTTTGCGATTTCACAGACTGCAAAACTCTCAGACTTATTTAAGTCTTTCCTTGCATAACTCTACTTTATAATATTATTATTATCATTATACTATTCTTTAAATTACTCATGAAATAAAAATTAAAAATTGTAGAAAACCAAAAAATTTAAATTGTTAATATGTGACAAACTAACAAGTGATGGAGATGATAGGTAAAAGAATAAGGATAGAGAGGATAATTGATAGAAATAGCGAAAATACTGTGATAGTGCCAATGGACCATGGTGTGAGTTTGGGACCTATAGAAGGGATAATTGATATATCAAAAACGATAAATGAAGTCGCTGAAGGTGGAGCAAATGCTGTAGTTATACACAAAGGAATTGTCCCTTTCGGGCATAGAGGATATGGAAAAGATGTTGGCTTAATTCTACACTTAAGCGGTTCAACAAAATTCTCTCCGGATCCAAACAACAAAGTTCTCGTAGCGAGTGTTGAAGAGGCTATAAAGTTAGGAGCTGATGCTGTTAGTATACATGTAAATGTCGGTAGTGGTACTGAAGCGGAACAACTTTCTGAACTTGGAAGGGTTAGTAGGGAATGTATGGAATGGGGTATGCCACTATTGGCTATGATGTATCCCAGAGGAGATGGCATTAATCAATTTGATGAAAAAGCTGTAAGTTTAGCTGCAAGAGTTGGAGCTGAACTAGGAGCTGATATTGTAAAGACGAATTTTACTGGGAGTGTTGAAAGTTTTAAGAGAGTTGTAAAAGGTTGTCCAGTTCCTGTTGTTGTCGCTGGTGGAGAAAAAATGGGAAATGTTAGAGATGTATTGGAAATGGTCGAAATGGCAATGGAGGCTGGAGCAAGAGGTGTGGCTATCGGAAGAAATGTTTTCCAAGCAGATAATGTTGAAAAGATGACGAGAGCAATAGCTATGATCGTCCATGATAATGCAACTGCAAAAGAGGCACTTGAATTTCTACAATCTGAATAATTGAATAATACTTACAAAATAAATAAGCAATAAACACTGTATACGATATATGCAATAATTAAAATTAAAAATTTTATTTTTATTTTTAAATTATTTTGACATCAAACTTTATAAACATATGCAATGAGAGAAAAGTTGCTAAAAGCTATGATTTGGTGATTTGATGAGAATACCACTTTACATAGAGTTTGAAGGAAAGAAAGTAGTAATAATTGGTGGTGGAGGTGTGGGAACGAGTAGAGCTAAGAAATTTCTTCAAGGCGGAGCTGAAGTCTTCGTTTACAGCCTTGAATTTAGTGAAGAATTGAAAAAATTAAGTAGAGATGGAAGAGTTAAGCTTATCCAAGGAGATGCGTTTGATGAAAATAAGCTTGATGAAATTTTAAAAGATGCTTTTCTCGTTGTAGTTGCAGTTGGAGATTTAAAAGTAAATGATGTAGTTAAAAAGTTTTCAAAAAAATACAATTTTTTACTCAATCTCGCTAATGATGCTAAAAGCACGGAAGTTGTTGTTCCTTTTGAGGGAGAGATTGAGGGTATAAGATTCGCTGTCACAACTGAGGGTAAGAGTGGTATAGTTGCGAAGCTGGTAAGGGATAAATTTCAGCAATTGCTTGAAGATGATGAACAGATATTCTTTCTCCTCAAAGCTATGGAATTTCTAAAGAGATATATGAAAGAAAATGAAGTTCCAATTAATATTAGGATGAAGATGTATTTTGCTGTCAGCTCTGATGAAAATTTTTTGGAATTAGTAAGGAATGGTAAGATCGATGAAGCTAAAGAATACTCAATAAATTTTGTTAAAGATTATATAGAGGGTAAGAGACAGATTGATGAAAGAGCTGAGGTGGAGTTTTAAGTATGAAGAGCATAGATAAAAAACTTTTAATGGCAGCGCAATATGACATGCCTCTCACTGAGCAACCTTTTATAGATTTGGCAGAGAAATTAAATGTTGAATATGGGTATGTTAAGAACAAGCTTCAAGAATATTTAAAAGAGGGGATTATAATAAGAGTTGCACCACAGCTAAATTACAGAGCTTTTAGATCTGAGAGTTATGCTGCTCTTGTTGGTATTAAAGTTGATGAAAGAAGGATTTTTGATGTTGCGAGAGTTATAAATAAAGAAAGAGGGGTGAAACATAATTTCTTGAGAGATGATGAGTATAACATTTGGTTTACGATTAAAGCTAAGGATCAAAAGACATTAGAAAATAGAATAACAAATCTCATGGAGAGATGTGGGATTACGGATTATATAGTTTTACCAAGTAAAAGAGTTTACAAAATGGATGTTAAATATGACCTCTACAATGGCGTCTCATGGAGTAATAGAGGGATGGAGAAAAAAGATGTCCCATTAGTTGATGATCTTGGATTAGATGAAGGAATGTTGAAAGAGATGGAAAGAAACTTTGAGATAGATGATAGACCTTTCAAGAAATTCGCAAATAAATACGGATATAAAGAGCTTGAGCTTGTTGATTTGATTAAAGAACTCATGGAAAAAAGAGTTATCAGGGATTTCTATGCAGTATTAAATGGAGAAAAAGTTGGTTTTAAAGAGAATGGTATGAATGTGATTAAAACATCCAAACCTGAGAAGGTGGCTAAGGATCTTTTGGATAAGATCCCACAGATAACACATCTTGTGGAAAGACAAACACCAAAGAAATGGAACTATCCACTTTATTTTATGGTGCATGCATTTAAAAAAGATAAGATAGAAGAAATAGCTGAAATTGCGAAAAGGATTAATGGAGTCGAAGAGTTAAAGATATTGTATAGTAAAATGAATCTCAGGAAATTTTAATTGCTATTTCTTATTAAGAAGTTTCATTCCTCTGACTTTTCTGCTTAGGTTTTATTGGCACTCTTTTCTC
>WAJX01000041.1 GCA_015523665.1 Ferroglobus sp. | reverse complement strand
AAGTCTTTAACGCTTTGGTTTGCGGATTGAAAATAAATTAGACTGTTCTTGTTTAGTCCAAGAGCTATTAGAGCCTTTATATACTCCATTCCTATTTCTTTGGTTTTATTCCAACTCAATCCTCTTACAGCATGAGCTTCCATGTCTGCTATGGCAACGAAAGCATATCCACCCTTATCATTATGCCAAATTATCTCATCCATCGTCATCTTATGCCCGAGATGAGGATAGCCTGATGGCATGAAACCACTCATAACAATGAATTCGCTCTTCGAATTCATAGCGTTGATTATTCTTTCATAATCTCTATGCCCAAAAATTACACCCCTTTTCATCAAATGATGTGGATCGGAAATTTTATCGATAACTTTTGAAAATTCTTCAATTCCAAAATCTTTAATGAGTTTTGAATAATCGACTATTCCTTCCACTTCCCATGGAGTAAGTTTCATGGATTAACCTTTATGTGGAGTTTAAATTGTTTTTGTTATACCATATTGATCATTATTATTTTAATATTTTAATTTTATTTATTATTTAATTAATAATTAAATGTATTTAAATATATTTTATTTATGTTTGTTATTTTATTATGTCTCATTTTTCTTGCTTATCCTAATCTTTGTTAAACCTCTGTATATATCTCCTCCTTTGAATGGACTATTATTCCCTCATCGGTTATGTCGTATGGGTGTATTTTCCTACTATGATTGGTTCCACGAAGCTTATATATCTCTAAGCTTCTTATTCTAACGTTCTCACTTCTGGTGTAATACAGCACTATTGTCCCCTCTGTAACGAAATTTTCGACTCCAAATCTACTTATAGCTCCTGAATCAACAACTTCTGATGTTAGAATTGATGTTAAACCTAAAACTTCAAGAGTTGTTGAAATCTTTAATAATTCAACCCTAAATTTAGACGGATCTTGCAAAGCAAATCCAATCGAAGTAGTTGAATCCAAAACAGCCCTTCTTGCATTTATTTCATCTTGTATCGTGATTATTTGATCTATTAAACTTCTGGTATCAAAGGGGCGAACATCGATGTATTTCTCATCACTCGGCAATCCTATTTTTGTTGATGTTGCATCTATTATAGCAAGCATATTCTCATCTTCAAACTTCTCCAAATCCCAACCAAAAACAGAGAAATGCTCTCTCAAATGCTGAGGTCTCTCTTCAGTAGCTATAAATATTCCAGGTTCTCCATACATCTCTATTCCATTTATAAGGAATTGCATACCAAATATTGTTTTCCCAGATCCAGAAGGGCCAGCGATCAAAACACTTCTATCCCTTATCAACCCCCCATCGCAGAGTTCATCAAATCCTGGTATGCCTGTTGGACATCTTTCAAGAGATATTTTCATACGATTATACTAATGATGATTGAGTATAAAAAGTTAACCTTATAAGGCTACTTTCCTATGAAAGAACATGGGGAAGATAACTGTTAGTCTGATAAAAGCTGATGTTGGTAGTGTAGCTGGACATGTTACAGTTCCTGATGAACTTATAAGAATTGCAGAAACATCACTTCTTGAGGCAAAGGAAAACGGACTTATAGAGGATTTTAGGGTTTTTAAAGCTGGTGATGATCTTGAGCTTTTGATGAGTCATAGAAGGGGGGAAGATGATGAGGAGATACATAAACTTGCATGGGAAACTTTCCTTAAAGCTGCTGAAAAAGCCAGAGAGATGAAATTATATGGGGCTGGACAGGATTTATTGAGTGATGCTTTTTCAGGAAATGTGAGAGGATTGGGCCCTGGAATAGCTGAGATGGAGTTTACTGAGAGAAAAGCTGAGCCAATTATAGCATTTATGATGGACAAAACCGAGCCTGGAGCTTTTAACTTGCCCATATTTAGAATATTTGCAGACCCTTTCAATACAGCAGGATTAGTTATAGATCCCTCACTGCATAATGGCTTTATATTTGAGATATGGGATATAGCTGAACATAAGAAGGTTTTTATGAGCGCTCCAGAGGAAATGTATGATATACTCGCTTTAATAGGTGGGAAAAGTAGGTTTGTTATAAAGAGGGTTTATCCTAAAGAGGGAAAGTTGCCCACTGATGAGCCAGTTGCGGTTGTAAGTACGGAGAAGCTCTATAAGATAGCCGGAGAGTATGTTGGTAAAGATGATCCCGTTGCTTTAGTTAGAGCTCAAAGTGGATTACCGGCTGTTGGAGAGGTTTTAGAAGCTTTTGCATTTCCACATTTAGTGAGCGGTTGGATGAGAGGGAGTCATAATGGTCCTTTGATGCCAGTATCTTTTAACCATTCAAGATGTACAAGATTTGACGGCCCACCGAGGGTTATCGGAGCGGGATTTCAGCTTTCGAATGGAAAACTCTTTGGACCAGTAGATTTGTTTGACGATCCAGCTTATGACTATACCAGACAGAAGGCTATGGAAATAACAGAATATATGAGAAGGCATGGTCCTTTTGAACCACATAGATTGCCGAGAGAGGAGATGGAATATACCACTTTACCAAAAGTTATAGAAAAGCTTAAAGATAGATTTGAAAGCATTTAAATAATTTTTAGCATAAATTAACTATTATTATTTTTTAATAATTTTTATTTTATTGTTTTATTATGTTTTTAAAATTTATATAATTATTTAATATCAACTAAATTCAGCTCAATCGATATGGTTAAAATGATATATGTGAAGTTTTTTAATTAAAATTTTAATTAATTAATTTTTAATTAATCTTATTTTGTTATTTTTATTGTATTTATAAATGATATCAGGTAAATAACAAAAATCATTTCTATTATTATGTACATGTAACGTGTGTATGTTGCATCTATAATATCTTTCTATTTATTTATTTAATTTTAGCAAGATATAATTAAGATATAATTTTTATATTGGTTTATAGGGAAAAGTTATTATATCTAATTTTTCAATTATATCTGGTATGCTTATTGCTGGTGGATATTATAGATTTCTTGACAAATACATTCCTGGAGAGGAGCTTATCGAATACAAAGAGGATGAAGATTATGACATTCTTGAGGATTATTGGATTTACAAGCCATATGTTAGAGTAGAGATTGCAGAATTTATTCCATTAAAGGAGTTGAGATATAGAATATATGAACCAACATTAGTTGATGAAGAGATAGATTTTTTATCTGAAATCTACAAAAATCTT
>WAJX01000040.1 GCA_015523665.1 Ferroglobus sp. | reverse complement strand
CACTTTCGATGCCTCTATGGCTTATATTTCCATTCCTTTTTTATTTAGCTAAATTATCAAAAGAGATGAAGGAGAATACGGTATGCGGACATACGACCCCACTCTGTTCTGCTCAAATTCGGCGAAACCGAACCGCCGAATTTGAGCAGAACAGAGTGGGGTCGTATGTCCGCTGTTAGGCAAAGTGCATTTCTCATACCGTATTCTCCTTCATCTCTTTTGATAATTTAGCTAAATAAAAAAGGAATGGAAATATAAGCCATAGAGGCATCGAAAGTGAGAATGGATAGAACCAAAGAGGTAATTTACCTGAGATCTTGCCAAGATATATCCCCAATTCCATGATAAAAAGGGAGAGAGTAAGAACTATGCACAAACATAACACAGCCTCAAAGTATTTGTTAACCCAAAAACCTCTTTTCTTTTCTGGAATTTTAGTTATGCTTGTGAAGAATGCTGGGAGATTTACGAGATAGGGATATTTGTTTATTAAAGTAAATCTGTACTTTGTTATCAGAAGAAAGATTACAGGAGCGATGCTGAATGATGCTGTAACAATAAAGAATGAAGTTTTATCACCATATCTTATTGGATCTCCCCCAAACCCGAAATGAACCGGGACCTTTTGAGGAGGAGTTAAGTAAGCATAAATCGCAAATGCCCACATTGCTATAAGGATTAACACTATTAAAACCATCATCATCTTACAATTTTTGCTTAACGGTTCTGGATTGATTTTAATGTTCATTTTACCACCTCAGCATTTCGTCTAACGTTCGGGGGATAAAAGAAGTTGCTGAAAGCAATTTGGGTGAAGTCTAGCGAACTTTTTTATCCACTGTTAAGTGAGCGAGTGAAGCGAGGCAAGGCAACAAAGTTGCCGCAGAGTATTCATACCCGCAAAGAGATTTCATCATCATTCTCTTTCCCTCACGGGTTGTCTCAGTATTGTTTTCAGTTTTTCATCAGGCACTTTCCTCGGATAAGCCATAACAAGATAGATTTCATGATGGAGTTCATTTAGTACAAGATTTTTCTTTTCCATCAGTTTTCTCATTTTTGCTATTGATTCAGGCTCAGTAGAATATGGTCCTATATGCAATATCTGAACGCATTTGCCTTCCTTCATTTTTTTCAAATTTGACTTCATTCACAAGTTCTATCTCTTTCTTCTTTATGACTTCTTGCCTTGCTTTTTCGACAATTTCAGAAGTTACAAATTCAGGCTGACGAATAAGAAGTTTCCATCGCCATTCTTCACGGGGAACCTCTTGCCATGGTTTATCAGAATCAACCCACCATAAACCTTCAAGTTTGGCAACTGTAAAATCCTTACTTTCTTTTTTCATCAACATTTTGACGCCATAGGCAAGAGAATATAAAGCAGAAACCCTAGATTGGAATTCCTCACTACCAGGAGCATCTCTTCCTTTCTATTGTTAAGAATTTTCTTTCCTCAATCTCAACTATTTCAGGCGTGGTTTTTGCTGTATAATATGTTTTGTATTCTTTTGTCAAGTCAAGTTTTGTTTGCTTCATGCATTCCATGTTTATGAATTTGAATACGTATAAATCTTTTTTCTTTAAAAGCAGGCTTGGGCATTTCACTTAACATTCTGGGAATATGTGAAGTTTGCGATAACAAATTTGGGCGTAGCTGAAGGCGAAGCCACACATCCTCCTGTTGTCCTAGTGCGATAGCACTGAAGCGAAACGGATAGTTCGGCTCGGCAGTGTCATGCTAATAGCCCCATTTTCTTGAACTTTCCTACAATTAGTTTTTTTTCTTTTTTCTACAAATTTTTCAAAATTCTCCAATTTCCATAGTTCTTTATCTTTTGGAATTAAATGGGTCTCAAAATAATCGTCGTCCTTATCTTTTAACCATTCTTCTGGTGTTTTGTCTTTTTTCTCATCTCTGTTCTCTTCTGCGGAAAGTAGCATTAAGTTCGCAATTTGATCTCTATCCCACCATTTGTACTTCATAACTTTTCTTCCAGTTTCTGGGTTTATTTCTTTAATTTCTTTTAGCTTAGATTGCGGGAAAATATGGTCCACCCAAGGCAAATTTCCTTCGTATGCAGGTTTGAAATTGATGTCTTGATACCAGAGAGCGAATATAAGATATAATTTCTTTTCACCATAATAGGTATTTAAAAGAGAGT
>WAJX01000039.1 GCA_015523665.1 Ferroglobus sp. | reverse complement strand
CTTATGTCATTGTCCTAAGGAATGAGATTTTGAAAAGTTATGGAGAGATAGCCAAAGATCTTGGAATAACTGAACAGACTGTGAGAAGTATTGCAACAGCCGATGAAGAAAAAGTAAAGAAATATTTGGAAGGTAAACTTGAAGAAAAACCTAATGAGCATATAGCGGGTGGGATAGTAAAGATTGCTTATAAAAAGTTGAAGCAAGAAAGTAGACTTGATGAAGAGGAAGTGGTGATTGCTCAGAAAGAAATTGAGGTATTAGATATTGATTGGGCGGTACATGTGCTTGTAAGGATAAGAGGTATGCATTTCCCAGCGCTCAAAGAGGAAATTAAAGAGAGATTAAAAGGCATGGTTGTTAAAGGGAGGGCGATTGAAGAGGTGTTAGAGGAGATTCAATATCCAGTAAAATCTCCAGCGGAGCTATTACACAAAATTAAAGAAAAGATATCTTAATACTTTTATTTTTTGAGTTTATTCAACTCAACTTACAGCCTAACTTAGCTTAAATTAAAAGTATTTGTAATTATTATCATAAAAATTAAAATAATTTAATAAAATATAACTAATTAAAAAATTATTTGTGCTTTCTTTTTAATCTTAATTTTATGTTGTTAAAAGATGAAGGAGATAGAAAATTAAAAAAACCAAGATTTTTTGTGAGATATTCGTTCATAATAGCAGCAATGATATCCATTCTGATAGCGGTGACTATTATTGGGTGTATTCAGGAAAGAAATGTTAAACTTACATTCACAAATTTCTCATCAGAAGATGAGTTCAGAGATTATCTCTCAGCTCAAACTCAGCAGTACATATATCAGATTGTTGAAAAAGGCTCAGCACCATTTATCTCAGATATCACAACACCTACTCCTACACCGATACCAATTCCATCACCAACACCTGCTGAACAAACTAAGCAAGTAATTCCTAACGAAATTGGAGATGAAAGATACTCATTAACAAACGTTCAAATAGAGGGAATTGATGAACCAGATATAGTTAAAGTTGATGGTGAGAACATATATCTATCTTTTAATTATCCGTTTTATCCACTTCCTAAACCCACCTTTCAATCTCATTTTTTGGAGAACAAATCGATAGATGAGGGGTATGAGAGATACAAGACAATTATAATATCTGCCTATCCACCTGAGAGAATGGAGAAAAAATATGAGATTAAAGATTTTGGGCAACTGTTGATCCAAAATAAAACACTAATTATCTTTTCTTATAACCACATATCTGCTTACAACATCTCTAATGGTGAGAAGATGTGGAATATGGAGATAAACGGACAATTCGTAACGGCAAGATTATATGAGGGGAAAGTTTACCTTATAACGAGAAAGTGGATAGATTATTATAAACCTTGTCCAATAGAGATTTTGAATATAGATGGAAAACCTATTAGTGTTAGATGTATGGAGGTGTTTCATCCTATTCAACCTATTCCTGCTACGGTTACATATAATATTATGGTGATAAATCCTAAAAGTGGTGAGGTTGAAAAGAAGATCTCACTCATAGGGAGTTATGATAGTGTCATCTACATGTCTTATAAGGCGATTTATGTAACATACTTTAAGATAATGGATCAAGCAGAGATTATGTTCAATTTTCTAAGTAAAAATAGAGATATGCTCCCAATTGAGATTTCAAAAAAGATTGAAAAATTGAGAGATTATGATATAAGTAATAAGGCTAAATATGTCGAAATACAAGTTATTCTTCAACGTTATCTCTCCTCCTTAAATGAAGATGAAAGAAAAAAGTTTGAAAATGAATTTTGGAATAGATTTACTAAATATAGGAATGAAAACATAAGGGAAATAGAGAGAACGATAATAATTAAACTTTCATTGGATCTTGAACCAATAGCAAATGGAGAAATCCCTGGAAAATTGCTCAATCAGTTCTCTTTAGACGAGTATAATGGATATTTAAGAGTTGCAACAACTGTAGGAGGCACAAATGATCTATACATATTAGATGAGAATCTAAAAATTATCGGATCGTTAAAGAATTTTGGAGAGGATGAGAGAATATATGCGGTTAGATTTATTGGAGATAGAGGATATATTGTAACATTTAGGCAAGTAGATCCTTTCTTTGTCATAGATCTATCTAACCCTGAGAAACCAGAAATAAAAGGTAAATTAAAAATTCCTGGATTTTCATCATATCTACATCCGATTTCGGAACATCTCATTCTAGGAATCGGAAAAGAGAAGAGTTATGTAAAGATATCTTTGTTCGATGTCTCTGATGCTGAGAACCCGAGAGAGTTGAGCAAATATATTCTGAAAGAATATTGGAGTGATATACTAACAACGCATCATGCATTTCTTTTGGATAAAAAACATAAAATCTTCTTCCTACCAGCCAGTAATGGTGGATACGTATTTAAATATGATAATGACTTGGAGTTGATAAAAGTGATTGATGAACGAACGATTAGAGCAGTTTACATAGACGATTATCTGTATATCATAGGTGAGAAAATAGTTGTTTTTGATGAGAATAGTTGGGAAAAAGTTAATGAGTTTTCTTATTCTTAATTATCTTTATTTTTTAATCTTTGATATTCAAACTTCTCCCAGATTTATTTTTTTAGATTAATTAAAATTAATTAAATTAATTATTACTAAATTTATTATTAAATATCTATTATATACAATCAAAGCCAGCAGAGATGTTCCTTGTTTAGTAAGGATTTAATATCCTTAAATCTCATCTTAACCTGAATGAAGAGAGTTAAAGTTTATGTCAGTGGGATTGTCCAAGGAGTTGGATTTAGATACTTCACTACAAGAATTGCCAGAGAGCTTGGAGTTAAGGGATATGTTATGAATTTGAACGATGGTAGAGTTTTAGCTGTAGCAGAAGGGAGCGAGGAGCAGATAGAGAAGTTTATTTCTGCTCTAAAACAAGGTCCACCATCTGCGATAGTTAAAGGAGTTGAGGTTATTGAGGAAGAATTTAAAAATGAGTTTGATGATTTTAGGGTGAAGTTTTAATGTTGGCTAAGAGGATAATTCCATGTTTAGATGTAACTCTTGATGAAAGAGGAGTGAGAGTTGTTAAGGGGGTAGAATTTGTAAATTTAAGAGACGCTGGAGATCCGGTTGAACTTGCGAAAAGATATGATGAAGAGGGAGCTGATGAATTAGTTTTTCTTGATATAACTGCTTCAGCTCATGGTAGGGAGACTATGATAGATGTTGTTGAAAGAACGGCTGAAGAGGTATTTATACCTCTTACAGTTGGGGGTGGAATAAAAAGCATAGCTGATATAGCCTCTCTCCTAAATGCTGGAGCAGATAAGGTATCTATAAATACATCTGCTGTGAAAAATCCTGAAATTGTTAGAGATGCTTCTCAAATCTTTGGTTCGCAATGCATAGTTGTTGCAATTGATTGTAGGAGAAATTTCGATTTAAACAAGGGAAAGAATATAATAAGATTGGAGGATGGAAGAGAAGCTTGGTATGAGGTAGTGATTTACGGTGGTAGAAAACCTACAGGAATTGATGCTGTTGAATGGGCTAAAAAAGTTGAAGAGCTGGGAGCAGGAGAGATACTGCTAACTTCTATGAATAGAGATGGTACAAAAGAGGGATACGATATACCAATTACAAAGAGGATTAGTGAGGAAGTGAACATACCAGTAATAGCATCTGGTGGGGTTGGTAAATTAGAACATTTCTATGAAGGATTTGTTCACGGTAAGGCTGATGCTTGTTTAGCTGCAAGTGTTTTTCATTTCAGAGAAATAACAATAATGGAAGTGAAGGAATATTTGAGAAAAAGAGGAGTAAAGGTAAGGATTTAAAGTAATAAAAGTGAGTGGCTCAAATATTTACT
>WAJX01000038.1 GCA_015523665.1 Ferroglobus sp. | reverse complement strand
TTTAACAACAGTTGAAGGATGGCTGAATATCACTTGCTCATTTTCACAATCTGGGCATTTAATCTTTAAAAACTCACTCATATTCTCACCCTACTATTTCAAACCTTTTAACTCTCCAAGTAGGGCGATGTTCAGCTTTTCCACATTCAGTACATCTCCATCTTATGTTTACTCTCTTAGTGGGCTTATCTCCTCCTGGAACTTTGCTAAATTTCCCGAGATTTCCAACTTTACCTCTCCTTTTTTTCTGTCTGTTGATCCATTTAAGAGAGCTTGTTCTTCCTTTACTAACCTTCTCAACTTCATGTAATGTGTGCTTATTACAATACTTGCAAAACGTTCTTACTTTTTTTGGATACTTCATCTTTTCACCTCTATATCTTCAGCAATTCCTCCTTTAATTAAGGCTTCAGCGTTAAGCTTAGGTAACACAACCACATCCTCTTTCCTCAATTTATATGTTTTTCCATCTAATCCTTCAAATTCAGGAATGTTTTGCTTTATCCTAACGATCATAACATCTTTTTCAATCTCTCTTTCTTCTTTTTTGCTGAATTCAAATACCCTTTTCTTATAATCGTTAAACAACTCTCTAAGAGAGTTTAAAAACTCTCGCTCAATTTTTATTAAGTTATCTTTACCTTCTATACCACTTTCTGTTTCACAAACATCAGCCCATGCTATCCAGATTATCTTGCCAGTTCTAGCTTCGAATATCTTTCTCTGTATCTTCTTCAATGTTCTTATTTCATCCTCTATCCTTGCAATCTCTTTCTCGTTTACATTTTCTCTCTTTTTTTCAAGCTCAGCTATCCTTTCTTTTAACTTCTCATAGAAATCATCATCTATCCTTTCAATTGCAAATCTACTCTTCTCTGCAAGTATTAAAAGCTCCTCAATGTTCATCTTTTACCACCCATAAAGGCATATCCCCTTACACATCAGATAGATCGCTAAGTATTCTGGAACCTTCGCCTTTCCAGAGTTTAGCTTATAGACCTCATCTTTCATCTTTACTTTAACCTTTCTCATAACTCTAATTTTAACTTTCTCATCACCGAAAACAACAGCATCCCTCATAGGCGAGAATTCGTTTATCTCATCTCTTGAGATCTTGCAAACTCTGAGTCCGGTCTTTCCATGGAGCGATCCAGGAGCTCTTATCAATCTTCTGACATCAGCAGTTACTGGAGCATCGACATAAATTTTTAGAGCATCTCTACATTTGTAGAATATCCTTTTTAGTCCATCTTCAGCTTTTTTAGGAAAATTCGAAAAGCTGTAATTTCTAATCATCGATGTTATTAGCTCATCTATCATGGAATTCATCCTCTCAACACTTCTCTTCCTCATCTCTGGAAATAGATCTCTTAAACCATCGTTTTTGGCTTTTTTTATAGCTCTAGCCATACATTTAAGTATTCTCTCACTTTGTCTTGAAAATGGCAATTTTTCAGAAAAATTAAAATCTGAGAGATTCAGGTAATCAACTATTTCCCTTCTTTCTTGAGAATTCAGCTTTAAAAATTCATCATCGTATACATGTATGTGATATCCTCTATGTCCTGAGAAGAATATATCTACATCTTCACATCCAAATTCAGAGGTTAGAATATCGTAAAGTCTTATCACTCTTCTTTTAGCCTCTAATAGACTTTTTTTAGGTAGATGATCTGCATCGATATCGAATATTAAGTCAGCGCAATTCCACCTCTTTTCATCCATCCTTTCAGATGATGGATTTGAATAATATGCGGATGAATAATAGATGTGGAGTGGGACTCTATTTATTATAAAGCTCTTCAATTCATCTTCATCTGAAAATGAGATGTGTCTTTTCATGATAAAGTTGGGTAAAGCTTCGATTTCGACGAATGCCCACTCTCTCATCTTTAATTTTTTTGGTATCTCTATTCCGTTTTTATAATAATCTCTGAATTTAACTTTTAAATATTCTTTTGTGAGTATGTCCACATTACATACTTGTTCATAAAGTATTAACATTTTGGCTTTGTAAATGGGAAAGGAGCGAAAGTTAATTAAGAAGTTAATTAATGAACATCTCTAGATTGCTCAAAAGGTGGTTTAATGGGAATAGATATAGGAAATACTATAAAAAAGCCCTTTGATTTGATGCAGGAGAATTATGATCTGTTCGTTCCAGCCATTTTGCCATTTGCAATCAGTTTAATAGCGGGAGTAGCTTTCTTTAGTGTTATCGGTATCAGTTTTTTTAGTGCCTTTAGTATAATAACTTTAATAACATTGATTGGAAGTTTTTTAGCCCTTATGATAATCGAAATAATCGCTTTTATAATTGCAGGCGGGGCTATAACATACATGGTTTATAAGCAACTGGAAGGTGTTAAAGTTACATATAAGGAGGGAATAGATTTCGCATTGAATAGGATAGGAAATTTATTACTAGCTTCTCTAATCATCTCTGTTGGTATAGTCATTGGCATGATTTTATTAGTGATTCCAGGACTTATAGTTGCTTTTTTTACAATCTTTACTCTTCAGGAGATAATTATAGCAAATAAAAGCTGGGATGACGCAATATCTGGGAGTATAGATATTGTAAAGAAGAATTTTAGTGATGTCTTAGTTTTTGCGATCATCTTAGCTATTGTTGCTGGTTTGATGAATGCTGTTCTGTCATTAATTCCAGTAATTGGAGATGCAATCTCTGTATTGATTTTAGCACCATACGTAACCTCAGCAATAACAATAGCATATTTAAGCTTAAAACAATAATAATAATTAAAAATAATTAATTAAATTAAAAATTAAATTAAATAAAATTGATTGTTAGTATTGTTAATTCAGTAATATTACAATAAAAGATTTAACTCTCAAAAAGCTCTTTTAATTGATGAAAAATAGGTTTGCAGAGATAAACAGAAAATTCGTTGAGAAGTATGAAAAGATAGACGATTCAGACGAATTCTACGAATTTATGAGTAAGCCGTTAAGGCAGAGTTTCAGAGTTAATACATTGAAATGCGATGTTAAAACAGTTATAGAAGAATTGGAGAAAAAATTTTCCTTGGAAAAAGTACCATGGTGCAAGGAGGGTTTTTTTGTTGAAGAAGAGGGAATAACTAACACTCCAGAGTTCGTCTTAGGCCTGATATTCATGCAAGAAGCATCATCTATGATACCGCCAGTTGTTATGGATTTGAACAAAGATATGTTCATCTTAGACATGGCAGCATCTCCTGGAATAAAAACCATTCAGATATCTCAATATACTGAAAATACTGGATGTATAATTGCGAATGATGTGAAGAGGGATAGGATATACATATTGATTTCAAATCTTCAAAAGGCAGGTGCTATAAACGTTAGAGTTACTATGAAAGATGGTAGATTCTTCAAGAGATTCAGAGACACATTTGACAGAATCTTAATAGACGCTCCATGCAGCAATGTCGGGATGATAAGAAAAAATTACAAATATCTCAAGATTTGGAGACAAAGAGATGTTGAAGCTCTTTCAAAACTTCAAAAAGAGTTGATTTATGCTGGATATCTAGCATTAAAGCCTGGCGGGATATTGGTATATTCAACCTGCACGCTCGATCCAGAGGAGAATGAGGAGGTTGTAGATTATTTATTAAGTAACACGGATGCTAAGCTTGAAAGGATAAAGATTTCCGTTAAAAGAACTGAACCAATTCTTGAGTTCAATGGGAAGATTTACAATGAGGAGGTGAGAAAATGTCTCAGGATACATCCACAAAACAACGACACAGAGGGATTTTTCATAGCAAAGATAAGGAAATAGTTGTTAAATATTTAAATGAACAGTTTGGAATTGAAGATATCGATTTTGAAATAAGAATTGGTGGTAAGGGTAGGATTTATGCTTATAGGAAATGCGATTATGAGAAGATAAAGGGGATAAAGGAATACAACCTTGGAGTTTACATTGGAAAACTTGAGAAGGATGGTGTTAGATTATCTTTGGAAGGGTGTTATCTCCTAAAAGATGGGATATGCAAAAATTTGATTGAAGTTGATGATGAGCAAGCTTTAAAATGGCTTAGAGGAGAGAATATTCCAGCTAAAATAAGAGGATATGTTGTTTTAAAATGGAAAAACTATTTTATTGGTTGTGGAAAGGGAAATGGAAAAATTATAAAGAATTTTATCCCGAAAGACAGAAGATTAAGATAGATTTATTACTCACATTTTTAATAAAAAGAAGGTTTTTAAAATTTACTTAAAATTATAAATAAAAAATTAAATAAATTTTTAATTGAATAAAATATTAATAATTATAATATAATAAATTAAAAAATTTAATACTAAAATTAAATATTTATTAATTTACATCTTATAGTATATTTTTTTAAAAAATTATATATTGCAAATTAATTTTATTTGTAAAATTAAAATAAATTTATTATCATAATATTTTGAAAATAGTTAGAATAGTACATGTTTATGTCATATTGTTACATATATAATGTAATAAATTTCCATACCTTTTTAATGTTTTAAAGATATCGAGCATATTTCGCATTTAATCCCCCTTAAATTCTCACAAAGTTTCATATTCATATAATATTTGTAACAAATGAGTTAATGTTCTCCAGATTTTTAGGAGGATCTAAATTCTAATATTACATATTTGTTGTAACAATATTTTAATAACAATATTAATAGAATTTAAATATTTATATTTTTTTATTATATTTATTTTTGTCTATATC
>WAJX01000037.1 GCA_015523665.1 Ferroglobus sp. | reverse complement strand
GGTTTGGGTTACCTTTGAATGTTTGTATTATTTCTTGAAAAGGTAAATCCTTTGCGGCGAAAGCGGAGGTAATCTTTGTAAAGTGAAAATCACCCAGGTTGTGGAGGCATTCGGAAGAGGTGAGGCCCTTTCGAATGATGCATTCCGCTTAAATAAAGAATTTGAGGCCCTTGGAGTTAGTACAGCAATAGTAACAGGTTATGTGATGGATCCCCCAGGGCCAGAGACAGAAATACATATAGTTGCCCCTGTATGGTGGATAAAACTGAGAAGAAAAATAAAAAACTATTGGATGAATAAATTACTCAGCATCTTTATTGCACCAAGTTTTCATATATTTTCCGCAATATATGTGTTCAGAAAAAAAGAGAAATTAGGCGTAGTAGTGGATCATACAGGTATAGGCGGCCATGTGATGCTGTCCCATGGGTGTTCAAAGGAGGAGGTAAAGAGGCGATGGGAATCTGGTGAACGTGCATTTTTATTCTATCCTCTTAATCTTTATCGACTATTTGTTGAATGGTTGAGGTATAAACTCCAAGTTTTTAAAATAATTGTCACCGTTTCCGAATATACTAAAAAAAGTATCGTAAAACATTACCGAATAGACCCGAAAATTGTATATGTAATTCCGAATGGGGCAAATTTAGAATTAATAAAAGAAAATGAACGACTTAAATTCCGAACAAACATAAGGAAAAAGTATGATATTCCTCAGGATGGGTTTTTATGTCTGTTTGTTGGGCACAACTTTGAATTGAAGGGGCTTTACCTTGTAATTGAAGCGCTTAAATATGTAGACGATGCTCTCTTAATGGTGGTTGGAAGAGGTCGAATTGGAAGAGCACATCATTTTGCAAAAAAATTGGGCGTTTCTAATAGGATAATTTTCACAGGGCCAGTTCCCGATGTCAGACCTTACTATGCAGCTGCCGATGTATTTGTGTTTCCTTCATCTTATGAAAGCTTTTCAAATGTGACACTTGAGGCTATTGTCAGTGGAACACCGGTGCTCGTGACTGAAGTGGGAGGAGTTGATCAGTATTTTAAGGAAGGAGTTCATGGTTGGTTTATAAAACAAGATCCTATGGACATAGCTCGAAAAATTAAATATCTGAAAGAAAATCCTGAATCTTTTAAGGCAGATGTCTTTGAAATAAAAAGGATTGTGAGAGAAATGAGTTGGAGAAGGGTAGCAGAACGCCATTTAGAGCTATATAGAGAAGTTTTTGGAAATAACTGATATTTTCAATTAAAAAGTATGGGTTATTTCTTAACATAATAAAAGCAGGAGTATTAGCTGCAGCCCTTGACGGTTTTGCTAAATGCAAGTATTATCTTTTCCTATCCCTCGAAAGGATCCAAAGGTGAGAGATTTCGATTTGACCAAACGTATAGTAGATGTCGTGTTTGCATGGAGTATTATTGTGTTGTTGTTTCCATTCTACTTTTTAATTGGCATACTAATATGGGTCACTTCAGGGTTGCCCATAATATTCAAACAGACTCGTGTTTCAATTGGGAAGAAGCCTTTTACATTCTATAAATTCCGAACTATGAAAAATGGTGTTAATTCGATGGTTCACTTACAGCAATTTAGGGAGTGGGTTGAGGATGGGACTGAGATGTCAAAGAAAGAGAGACTAAAATATGACACCAGGATCACGCCATTGGGAAGATTTCTTCGGAAGTTTAGTATGGATGAATTACCTCAATTTTATAATGTCTTAAAAGGAGATCTAAGTGTAGTGGGTCCACGCCCTCCCATTCCTTATGAATTGAAATTTTACAAGCCATGGTATTTTAAGAGACTTGAGGTTAAACCAGGTATTACTGGTTTATGGCAGGTTTCAGAGCGAAGTAAGTTAACGTTTGAGGACATGATGAGGCTGGATGTTAGGTACGTTCAAAATAGAAGTTTGGCTCTTGATTTAGTAATCATAATTAAAACAATTCCTGCAATCCTGAAAAGGGAGGGAGCGGCATGAGAAATACAGAGGAAAAGGATTCCTTTGTTTATATACGAAATAAGAAGTATGAGATCCCATCAAATCTACCTGTTTCGATCCATATTCCTGAATATAATATTCTGATCACAGATTCTTACTTAGGAGAGGGTGTGGTAATCTGGTCCAATGTCAATATTTATGGAGCGAGAATAGGCTCAGGAACAAAAATAAGTTCATTTGTAGAGATTAGGAAGGGAGTTGTTATCGGAAAAAATGTAAAGATAGAGCCATTCGTTGTAATTGGAGAGGGCGTAAAAATTGGGAATTGTGTCTTTATCGGTCCAAATGTTGCTTTTACAAATGATCTATATCCAAGAGCATGTCATGATGATGGAAGCATAGTTAAGGAGTATAAGATTGTCGAGACTGTTATAGAGGACTTCGCTATTATTGGGGCTGCAGCTTCAATCAAATGTGGTATTACTATTGGTAAGGGGGCTTTGATCGGTATGGGGTCTGTTGTTGTGGATGATGTCCCCCCAAAGGCTGTTGTTTACGGAGAAAAGGCAAAGATAAGAAAATTCCTCGAGTGAGGTTGAACCTACAAGCTTTTTTAGTTATATTAACCTCTATCCTGTCCTGAAAGGAGGAGCGGATGTCTTTTGAAGCATTGGTTTGTCTTGATGTTCTTGATGGTGGAGGCGAGGCTGATAGAATAAGAGCGATCATTGATAGAGGCGCCAGGTTGTGGATTTCCCCCTATTCTCGATTTTTGATCCATAAAGGAAAGTTTTCAAAATGGGTAAAGGAGTTGGC
>WAJX01000036.1 GCA_015523665.1 Ferroglobus sp. | reverse complement strand
GTATGGTGAAAGTGGAAGGAAAGACATTCTCTAAAAGTAGGGGATACGTTGTATGGGTTGAAGAGGATTATTTAAAAGCGAACTTCAATACGGATTATCTTCGTTATTACATAATAAATTATACCTCTCACCAAAAAGATCTCAACTTTTCTTGGGAAGTTTTTAAGGATAAAGTCAATAATGAACTGATAGCTACACTCGGGAACTTCATCTATCGAGTTTTACACTTTGCATGGAAGAATTTCAAGAAATTGAGAATGGAAGTTGATGATGAAGTAATCTCCCGTATAAAAATCGCAAAGGATAAAGCTGAGAAAGCCATAAACTCTTGGGAATTTAAAGAAATGAGTGATGCATTTATGGAACTGGCATCGTTTGGAAATTCTTATTTCCAAGAATTTAAACCATGGGAACTTCTCAAAAAAGATCCAAAATTAGCTGAAAAAGTTGTTTCTTCATGTCTGGCGATAGTGAGAGCGTTAGCAATCCTTGCATATCCTGTTTTACCAAAAACTATGAGGGAAGTTGGAAAGATTATCGGTTTAAACTTAGAGAAAATTAAACTTGATGATGTATTAAGCCTTCCAGTTGAAATAGAGATTTTAAAACCTAAAATTCCATTTGAGAGGGTGGAAGACGAGAAAATAAGGGAAATGGAAGAGATAATGATAAAAAGGATAAGTGAGGCAAGTAAAGGTGAGGTTGAGGAAGTGAAAGAGGGAATAAATGTTAGGGAAGTAAAAGAAATAACAATAGAAGATTTTTCAAGATTAGATATAAGAATAGGAAAGGTTGTTAAAGCTGAGAGGATAAAGGGTAGTAAAAAACTCATGAAATTAGAGGTTGATGTTGGAGGAGAGGTTAGACAAATTGTAGCGGGAATTGCGGATAATTATAGTGAGAGTGAATTAATAAATAGAAATGTTGTTGTTTTGACGAACATAAAACCGGCAAAAATCATGGGAGTTAGGAGTGAGGGTATGATTCTTGCAGCTGATGTTGAAGGAAAGGCGATATTACTCACTCCTGATAGAGATGTAAATCCAGGAGCGAGAGTTAAATGAGAATAAAAGCAAGCTTAGAAGACTTTCAAAAATGGCTCGAAGAGAGGGGATATGAAAAGATGATGGGTAGAGAGGGTTTTTTAGCTTTTTTAAATCTAGGTTTTCCAGCTTTACTCTTCAATAACAGCTCTCTCCTCTATGCTTTTATATTTACTAAACTGGGTTTTCCAAGAGAAAGAGTTCCTGAAAAACTTAAGTTTGAAATTGCAAAAAGAATTAAAGCCATATTTGCAGAAAGAGACTATTTAGAAATAGAATTTGAATAGTAAAATAAAATTTATAAAACTTTTGTATTATATTTATACGGATTTATACTGGATTTACACTCACCTTATACTTTTTACCATCTATTTCAACTTCAAACTCTCCTGAAACCTCTCCAGCTGTTGATGGAAAACTCTCCTCCTTTATCTCTCCCTTGAGGAATTTTAAACCAGTTTGAGGGAAGAGACAGTAAATTAAAACTTCTTCTTCGCTCACTTCTAACCCCATCTCTTCAAGCTCTTTTTTCCTCTTTTCAAATTCTGGCTCGAGTAAATCAGCTGGTCTTACAGTAATTGGTTCCTCATCTCCTAATACCTTCCTCTTTATCTCCTCGCTTATTGGAGCTGGAGTTCTGCCATACATTCCTTTAACAAGATCTTTTGTCTCCTTTGTGACAACTTTATACCTTTCTCCTGTTAGAACATTTATCACTGCTTGAACTCCAACGATCTGGGAGGTTGGAGTAACCAGAGGAACGTAACCTAAGTCCTCTCTAACTTTTGGCACCTCTTTTAAAACTTCATCAAGCTTATCTAAAGCATTTTGTTCTTGTAGCTGGGAAATCATATTGCTGAACATCCCTCCTGGAATTTGATAGACCAAAACTCTGGTATCGGGGATAGTAGATAAAGGATTTAGATATCCAGCATATTTTTCTCTAATCTTAACGAAATATTCTCTAACTTCAAGCAATATATCAAGATCCACACCAGTATCATATCCCAGCTCACTCAGAGCATACACAACACTCTCTGTTGGTGGATGAGATGTGCCCATGCTTATAGGGGACATGCAGGTATCTACCATATCAGCTCCAGCTTCAACAGCTTTTAATAACGACATAGATGCCATTCCGCTCGTATAATGAGAGTGAACATTCACAGGAAGTCCAACTTCTTTTTTTAATGCTCTAACTAGTTCATAAGCCATTTTTGGGGATAATAAACCAGCCATATCTTTTACACATATAGAGTCTACTTCAAGTTCTGCAAGTTCGTTTGCTATTTCAACATACTTTTCAATAGTATGGACTGGTGAGATTGTATAACATATCGATCCTTGGATATGGTTTGCAGAATATTTTTTAGCTGATTTTATTGCAGTTTCCAGATTTCTAACATCGTTTAAAGCATCAAATATTCTGAATATATCCAATCCATTTTCTATTGTTTTCTTTACGAACTTTTCAACGACATCATCTGGATAATGTCTATAACCAACGAGATTTTGCCCTCTTAAAAGCATTTGAAGTTGGGTGTTTTTAACTCTCTTCCTAATCTCTCTTAATCTCTCCCATGGATTTTCGTTTAAAAAACGATGTGCAACATCAAATGTTGCTCCACCCCAAACTTCAAAGCTATAAATCCCAGCATTATCAAAAATTTCAAGAATAGGTAACATATCCCTTGTTCGCATTCTGGTTGCAAAAAGACTTTGATGACCATCTCTGAGTGTTAGGTCAACTATCTTCACACTCATAGCTTTCAGCAAAATTGTAGAGTATTAATCTTTTTCTCTTTTCTTTAAAATTTCGAGCAATTCCCTAGCTGAGGAATATGGGTCTTCAGTATTTGCGATCGCAGAAACTACAGCGATACAGTCTGCGTATTTCGAAACTTGTAAGATATTATCTCTATTTATTCCACCTATTGCTACAACAGGTATTGAAACCACTTTTTTTATATTTTTTAGACCATCTATTCCAATAACATCCCCAGCATCTTTTTTTGTTGATGTAGGAAATACC
>WAJX01000035.1 GCA_015523665.1 Ferroglobus sp. | reverse complement strand
GCTGAGTTCAGGGTTTTGGGGTTTGGCTGGATTGGTTCTCAGCTTATTTGAACAAGGATGGAGTTGTCTGGTAAATTGTGGCTAAAAATCCAGTTGTATTGGAGTTTGTTTGTAAGTTGTTTATGTTGTGTTGCTTATAAGGCAGGTTGATGATCTTTCGGAAATAACATAAAATTTTTTTACTAATTTGCCGATTAGTATTGCTAAATGTTAAAACTTAATCCTAATAAAAATTTTAACTACACAGATGAAAGAGCACTTTCTCCAGTCATAGGATTTATCTTGATAATTCAAATCTTAATAATATTTCTTTCAGTAGTTCAAACAACAGTTTTACCTTCTACATTCAAAAAAGTTGAATATGAAAACATCAAAGAAGTTCAGAAAGAATTAACAAAGTTTTCATCCTTATCTCTCACTGGAGAGGAAATATCATTTACTATCTCAACTCCAAGGTATCCTAACTACCTGTTTTTACTCTCTCCAGAATCTGCAAGCTACTCTATAAATACCGAACCAGTGACAATAAATCTAAGTTACACAGAAATTTTACCAAACGGAAGTAAAATTAGAACCTTTAAGAGTTATAAATCAAATAGGTTATACATAACTATAAACAATTATTTCTACTCAAAAACAACTTTCATTTTTGAAAATACAGCCTTATTCTCCAAATCTCCATCAGGTATTGCTACAATTTCAAAACAGAAAATAATAGATTCCAGTATCAACATTCCTATCATATTTGGAAATCTCTCCTCTTCTTATAATTCTCCAAAGGATTTCGTATTTCAAGTTGCATCATCTGGAGGATACATTTATGCTGAAAATATATCCATCTCGTTTGAAAGCGTATATCCAGATTACTGGAGATCTGTTAAGAACGCAAGTGTCAATGGAAATAGAGTTACAATACATCAATCAAGTGGGATTCTGAGGATTATTGCTTATTCTCTAAATGAAGAAGTAAACAGAGAACCATATAGAGTGGTAAAGTTAAACCCATTTGATACGTATAACCTCAGTGTTGGAGATTCGAAAGAGTTAGGAGTTGTTGTCTTAGATAGATTTAACAACCCAGTTAGTGGGGTTGAAGTGAATGTTTTGGTTAATGGTGGAATAGGTAGTGTTATACCACAAAACCTCAAAACTGATTCAGCAGGAAGAGCCTATACGAATTTTAAAGCCGAAAATACCGGAAATGGAGAAGTTATATTCAGAACTTCTGGAAAATACGTTTCTTATAGAATAAATGTACTATCTCCCTCAGGTATTGTTAAAGGAGGATTATTTAATGTAGAATGGATTAATAAACTAAATTTGGATAGTAAATACGGTAATCAATGGGATGTAGGCCTAGAGGGAAATACTAAAAGATTAAAGGTTAGAGTAACATACAACGGAAACCCAGTTCCAAATGCTGGAGTTAATTTTGTTGTTAGTAATCCAAGTGTTATTGAGCTCAATTCAAATACCGCTATAACTGGTTTAAATGGTGAAGCAAACATTACAGCATATGCAAAAACAAATGGGAGTGTTAAGATATTTGCATTTTCAGGAGATGCTGGAGATGTTTTAAATTTAAGTATTACAAACACAACAATCTGGCATTATATCGGATGGAAATATAGGATTCCAATATATATAAAAGAGATGAGTGGCAAAGATCTCACAGATTTTCAGGTTTTAATCACATTAGATTCCAATTTTAATTGGAGTGCGGTTAAAAGTGATGGATCCGATATAAGATTTATTGGTATTTCAAGCCTGGATTACTGGATAGAAGAGTGGAATTATGGAAGTTCAGCGAAAATTTGGGTTAGATTGCCATCAATTCCTGCAAATCAAAACATAACAATCTACATGTATTACGGAAATTCATCAGCAACTCCAAAAAGTAATGGGAGATCTGTATTCCTCTTTTTTGATGATTTTGATGATGGCGATGTATCTGATTGGCACAAGAAGAATGCAAAAATTAGTGTCAAAAATTTTATGGGTAAAAAAGTCCTTAAACTAGAGCCTAAGGGAAGAGAACTTTATCAACATCTCGCAGTTCCGAATAACTGCAGCATAAATGAAGAAACATACATAGTTGGAGCATATATATATGATGAAAGACCGGCTGGAGGTTTACTCTTTCATTATGTAGATGACAAAAACTGGTGGAGCTTAGAATTGTATCCGCCATCTTTTGATATTTTCAGACCTTACATCCGTAATGATAAAGGATGGGTATATACTAAATCCCCATCATCTATAAGCGCTAATACGTGGTATAAGATAGAGGTGGTTGCTCATCCAGATAGTTTTGAGATGTATATAAATGGAGAGTTAAAGTGGACTCAAGCTATAAGTAACGCTTACAGGCTTAACGGATATTCAAAAGTAGGTTTTGTGGAACATAAAGGTTTTGGCCCATTGTATGCAGACTATATATATGTTAGGAAATACACGATTCAAGAGCCACAGGTAACAATTGGTAATGAAGAGAAATATCAAAAATGATGATTATTCAATTTAATATTTCTATTAATAATAAAAATATTAAAATATTTAAACAACTTAAACAAAATATCATCGAGTCATCTCTACTAAGATTGCCAAATATCAATTTAATCTTACCTTTTATTAGTCATATTTTTATAGATCAAATATGTTATGTGGATGTGTAAGTTACACGGAAACGAAAGGTGATAAGATGAAAGAAATGAAGGAACTATGGATGATTAATGAGAATGATGATTGGGAGAGTGTTAAAGAGTCTCTGAAAGATGCCATCGAACTTGGCTTTACAGGGGCGTTAATAAAAAAGGAGTTTATAGAGAGAGCAACAAAATTGGGAAAGATAGATTTACTATCTGACGAGCTTATCGAGGTTAAAAAAGCTGAAGATCAAGATAAAATTGTTGAAGCTTCAAAGAAAAAAGGTAGAGTGTTTATCACATTTTCTGGGTGGAAAATAATTCCTCTCGAGAATATAATAGCTATGAAAGAACATGGTAAAGTTATCGTAAAAGTTGATGAAGAAGATGAAGCTATAACTGTTCTGGGCACTCTCGAAAAAGGTGCAGACGGGATAGTCGTGGAATACAAAGGCAGAGATTACCTAAGAAAATTCGCAGAAATTTTGAGGAGAGGAGAGAGGTTAAAGTTGAAAACCGCTAAAATCACAAAAATTCAGCCGTTAGGTGTTGGAGATAGAGTATGCATAGACACTGTAACTCTAATGACTCCTGGAGAAGGTATGCTCATAGGAAACAAAGCAGAATTTATGTTTTTGGTGGCAAGTGAGAGTGAAGAGAGTGAATATGTAGCCTCTCGACCTTTCAGAGTTAATGCTGGTAGTGTTAATGCATACATAAAAGTTGGAGAGAAAACCAGATACTTAAGTGAATTAGAAGCTGGAGATGAAGTGGAGATAGTTAGATTTGATGGTAACACAAGAAAAAGTTATGTAGGTAGAATAAAAATAGAAAAAAGACCGATGATACTCATCGCAGCGGAGAGTGATGGTGTGATTGGGAATGTAATACTACAAAATGCTGAAACGATAAAACTGATCACACCCGAAGGAAAACATAAAAGTATCTCCGAACTTAAAGAAGGAGATGAAATTTTGGTATGGGTAGGAGAGAGAGCTAGACATTTTGGCATTTCAGTGGAGGAGTTCATAATTGAGAGGTAACATAATTGCCTCAATTAGAAATTTCGCAGAATTATCACAAGCTATGAAGATCGCTGATGGAGTTGAGTTTAGACTGGATCTATTCAACTCTTTTCCTCAACCAGAGAAATTGAAGATCTCAAAATTATCTGTAGTAACGATAAGAAGAAAAGATGATGGAGGAGGTTATGAAGGAGAGGAGGAGAGGAGGATAGATTATCTCGCCAAATGTAGTAGATATGTAGATTATGTAGACTTAGAAAATGATTTGAGTGATGATATATTTAACTTAATGAGATGTCAAGTAATAGAATCCTATCATGATTTCAAAAAAACTCCAAGATATGAAGAATTAAAAGATTGTGTTGAAAGTTCTAGAGGAGATATTACAAAAATTGCAACTATGGGAAGGGAGAAGAGAGATGTCGAAAAGATTGTTAGATTATTAGTTGAATATAATAATGTTATAGCCTTCTTAATGGGTGAGAAATTTTCATTCACAAGAATTTTAGCTGTTTTCTTAGGTTCTCCATTCATTTACTGCTATATCTCGAAACCATTAGCAAAAGGACAGTATGATGTTCTTACAGCGAGAAAAATTCTAAATTCGATGGGATTAGGATGAAGATCTGTATTTTTGGTATGGGCAATATGGGGAAATTCTTTAAGAACTTTTTTAACGTTAGAAATTACTATGTCAGAGGTTATGACATTGTAAAAGAGAAGAGCGAAATCGATATAGATGAACTTTCGGAATTCGATGTTATATTTGTTTGTGTTCCAATGGAGAATATCAAAGACGCTTTAAAGGAAATAAAAAGATATGCTAAAAGAGATGCTTTATTAGTAGATATATCATCAGTTAAAAAAGATGTAATTCCATTATTCCTATCTTCAGGATTCGATTTCCTTAGCATACATCCAATGTTTGGCTCTGATAGTGAAATTGGCTTATCAAATATTCTAATAGTTTATGAAAGTGGAAGAGATGAAGAAAGAAAGATACTTGATGAGTTTAGAAAGGCAGGAGCGATTTTAAATAAAGTATCTCCAGAAAGACACGATAAACTCATGGCAAGAGTGCAAGGAGTTACACACTTCTCCCTTTTAGCTATGGCCGAATACCTTAAAGATCAGTTTGATGAGATGTATTTTACAATAGGCTCTCCCATATTTTTAGTATTACTTAAATTAGCTTCAAGAATAGTAAATCAGGATTGGAAATTGTATTATACAATCCAAAAAAATTCAGAAGAGGAGAGGAAGAAGTTTATATCAAAGATTATTGAGGTTGACAAAAAAATAAGTGATAAAAATAGCTTTAAATCCCTATTTGAAGAACTTAGAGAGACGTTCAAAGATGGTGGGAATTCAACCTTAATATTAGACTCCTACAAAGCTACAATAAAACCAGAAAGTTTAGAAGGGCTTAGAGGGTATATAAGGCTAATTGATTCCCTTATTCTAAGATTGATCGAAAGAAGAGTAGAGATCGGAAAAAAGATTGCTCAAGAAAAACTAAAAAAGAATGAACCAATCGAAATAAGCGATGTTGAAGAGGTTAAATTAAGAGAGATTGCATCAAGATCAAAACTAAACCCAGAGAGGATGATAAGAATTTTTGAAGAAATAATGGCTTTGACAAAAGAGGAGGAATACATCTCAGCTGGAATAACAAAAACTATCGCAGTTTTAGGTCCACCAGGAAGTTTTTCCGAAGAGATGGCGATGAAACTAACATCCACAAGATTGCCTTTTAAATACTGTTCTGGAATTGAGGAGATTGTGAAGTTGGTGGAGAATGGAAAAGTTGATTACGGTATAATACCAATTGAGAACTCTGTTCATGGTACAGTAATAGCATCACTGGATATGCTAATGCGATCCAATGTTGAAGTTTTTGGCGAAGCTGAGATGGAGATTAGACATAATTTAGTTGCTAAGAGAAAGATGGATTTGAAGGAGATAAAGGTTCTATACTCCCATCCACAAGCTGTTTCTCAATGTTTGACTTTTATAAACAATTACTTACCCAATGCAGAGATAAGATATACAAGAAGTACGAGTGACGCTATCTCCCTTTTAGATGAGAAATCTGCTGCTATAACTTCAGAATTTGCAGCAAGGATGAATAGACTTTACATATTAAAAAAGGATATACAAGATTTAGCAAATAACAAAACTAGGTTTTACATAATACGAAGAAAAGGAGGAGAAAATAAAGGGAGAATTACAGCCATATTCTTTGGAGTTGAAGATAAACCTGGAGCCCTCTTTAACGTCCTTGAGATCTTCAAAAAGAGGAACATAAACCTTAGAAAACTTGAAAGTAGACCTTTAGGAACAAAACTCGGAGATTATGTTTTCTTTGCAGAAGTTGAAAAAATGTTAAATGAAGAGGAGCTTGAAGAGCTTAAAGAGAGAACTGTTTTTTGTAAGGTCGTTGGAGTTTTTGATAGAATAGAGAGGTTAGACGTATTTAAAAGAAAATAAAAAATAATAAAAAGATATAAATTGAAAAATTAAACCGTCTCCCCGAAGTATCTCTTTAAAATTCCTCTCAAAGTTTCTGCATGTCTGTATTCATCTCTTGATGCTTCATCCCAAATGTCGTGTGCTTCATCGATTCCAGCTTCTTTTGCTTTTATTGCAACCTCTCTTTTCCATTTATTAGCGTTCATCTCTCCATTTAGCATATACTTTAAACTTTCCTTTATATTCTCCTTTATCATCCCATTTAACTCAGCAAACCTTGATGCATGATATGCCTCATCCATTGCAATATCTCTTAGAACAGAGGCTATCTCAGGAT
>WAJX01000034.1 GCA_015523665.1 Ferroglobus sp. | reverse complement strand
AAATTCATTCTACTGGATACAAATGAAGAATTCGATATTGAAGATTTAGAGAAAGATTATGATGAGTTTGAAGAAGATACCGAAAAATTTAACGATTTTGAGGAATTTGAAGAGTTTGAAGAATTTGATGAGGAATATTAACATACAAAAATTAAGATGATAACGTTAAAGTTAAATTAATTTTGAATCAGCATAAAATCATTTTAAGAAATAAAATAGAACAAAAAGTTAATTGAAAACTATTTATCCTACAACCCCTATTTCTCTTTTATGAAATTAATAGCCTTAACTGGAAGCATGAGAAGAGGTAACAGTGAAATTTCAGCCAGATATATTGCAAACAAACTTAATGCCGATTTAGAGATTTTAAGAATTGCCAATATGAACATAAAACCCTGTAAAGCGTGCTACGCATGTATTTTTGGAGAAAAATGTAAAATCGATGATGATGTGTATTTTATCCTTGAAGAGATAAAGAAAGGAGATGTAATTCTTATCTCATCTCCCGTTTATTGGCTTGATTCTCCAGGAAAAATAAAAGCCTTTATTGACAGATGTTTTATGGCAATACCATATTTTGAGGATTTTAAAGAGAAAAAAGGAGCTATAGTTTATTTTTATGGATTTGAGGAATTGAGAGGATGGGCTTCAACAACCTATAATCTTATGCTCAGATGTATTGGTATCGAACCATTAATAATCATGCCTATTCATTCCCCCCTTCCTGGAGAAGTTTTGGAGAAGAAAAGTAATCTTGATATCGTTGCTGAAGTGTTAAAAAATGGGAAGAGAGTAGTGCTTGATGGGCAATGTCCAATTTGTTTAAGTGAAACCTTCAAATTTAAAAATGGATTTGAATGTTCATTATGTGGCTCTAAATTCAACGATAGATTTGAAGTTATTGAAAAATCTGAGAGATTCTCATTAGACTGGATGATAAATCATTACGATGAACTGAGGAAGTTTAAAGATGTTTATATTGAGAAGAGAAGTTATCTTAAGGATTTAATTGATAAATATATTAAAAAATAATAAAATATATTAATAATTATAAATTTTAATAAAAATTAATTTCAGTTCTTAAAAATGCTCATTTACGGAATGGATTATAAACAGCATATAAGCTGAGAAGCGATTAACGATAGTTGATTAACGATAGTTTTTTAAATACGATTAATGGTGATAGCAAAAAATCGTGGAGGGGATAGCATTCTAATTGAAGTAAGGTTTCATGGAAGAGGTGGTCAAGGAGCGGTAACCGCAGCAGATATTCTTGCAGTCGCAGGTTTTAAGGAGGGCTATTATACTTTATCCTTTCCAACTTTTGGAGCTGAAAAAAGGGGGACTCCTGTTGCATCTTTTTTAAGGATATCTGACAAGCCCATAGTTGCTAGAGATGAAGTCTACAATCCGGATTATGTTGTGGTAATGGATCCATCATTACTCGATGTTGTAGATGTTCTCGCTGGGATTAAGAAAAATGGTATGTTGATTGCAAATTATCCGAAGGGTAGTGAAGATTTAAAGAAGAGATTTAAAGTTGAGGAGATTGAGATCCATGCAATAAATGCAACAAAAATGGCTATGGAGATTTTGGGAAGAGCTATAACAAATACAGCAATGGTTGGTGCGTTAGTTGGTGCTACTAATATTGTTAGCATAAAGAGTGTTATTGAAACAATTAAAGAATGGTTTGGTGATGAAAAGATAGCTGAGAGGAATATAAAACTTGTTGAGGAAGCTTATAGATATATGAGGGAGGTATGTAAATGGGAAAAGTAAAGATTTATTTAGGAGCAAGTTCTCCAGCAAAAACTTCCGAGATGAAAACAGGTGACTGGGGAACTGAATGGGCAAAAGTTGATGAGGATAAATGCATTGCTTGCGGTAGATGTATAACATTCTGTCCTGAGCCGTGTATCGAATACGTTGAAAAGAATGATAAGAAAGTTGCAAGGGTTGACACAGATTATTGTAAGGGATGTTGGATATGCTTTACTGTATGTCCAGTTGATGCAATTAAAATGGAGACTAAAGAGATTTATAAGTTAGAGGTGTGTTAAATGAGGAAAGTTGTTAGGGGATTTTATGCAATAGCATATGCTGTTAAGCTTAGTAAACCAAATGTCATCTGTGCCTATCCGATAACTCCTCAAACGGAGATTGTTGAAAATTTAGCTGAGATGTATGCGAATGGAGAGCTCGAGAACTGTGAGTATATAACAGCTGAATCAGAATTTGGAGCTGCTTCAGTTGTTCTCGGAGCTTCAGCAACTGGAGCTAGAACGTTTACAGCCACCAGCTCCCAAGGATTACTTTTAATGACAGAAGTGCTTTATAATGCTGCGGGTATGAGATTACCAATAGTTTTAGCCATAGCTAATAGAGCAGTATCAGCTCCACTCAGCATTTGGAATGATCATCAAGACAGCATATCTGTTAGAGATGCCGGAATAATACAGATCTATGTTGAAAACAATCAAGAAGCACATGATATGATTCCATTTGCTTTTAAAGTTGCCGAGAATAAGAATGTTCTTCTGCCTTTTATGGTTTGTGTCGATGGTTTTAAATTAACTCACGCCTACGAAGCTGTAGACCTTTTAAATCAAGAGGATGTTGATAATTTTCTACCTCCATACAATCCTGTTGTAAGCTTAAGAATAGACAAACCAGTTGCAATGGGATGTTATGCTCCCCCGCCAACATACATGGAGTTCAGGGTTGCATTAGAATATGCTATGGAGAGAGCTAAGAAAGTGATAGAGGATGAATCTAAAGAGTGGTATGAAATCACAGGCAGAGATTGGGGAGCACATATAAAAGCTGAATATTGTGAAGATGCAGAAGTTGCAGTTATAGCCATGGGGTCTATTGTAGGAATGATTAGAGATGTTGTCGAAGAAATGAGAAAAGAGGGTATGAAAGTTGGTCTCCTAAAGATAAGAACTTATCGACCTTTCCCGGCAGAGGAAATACGTAAAGCTTTAACAAACGTTAATAAAGTTATAGTCATCGAAAGATCTCTTTCCATAGGGAGCGAGCCTCCTGTCACTTTAGATGTTAAAAGTGCACTTTTTGGGCATTCTTCTCAAGAAATTCACTCTGTAGTCTTAGGGCTTGGAGGTAGGGATGTTCCCAGAACTCAAATAATAAAAATAATCAAAGAGGTTTATGAGGGCAAAGTGAAACCTGGTAAGAGATATGAAGGATTGAAGGAATTTGAGGAGGTGATACCATGAATGATATTAGGAGTTATTTTGGTCCAGGTCATGGAGCGTGTCCAGGATGTGGTTTTCCAATAGCTGTTAAAATCACCCTTGAAACTTTAGAGGGAAAAGCTTTTGTCGTGAATTCAACAGGCTGTCTTGAGATAGTAAGCTCAATGTATGGAAGAAATGTCTGGGCGGTTCCTTATATACATTCTCTTTTTGAAAATGCTGGAGCTGTTGCTGGAGGAATAGATGCAGCTTTAAAGGCTTTAGGAAGAAAAAATGAAGGGCATGTTGTTGTTTTCGCTGGAGACGGTGCAACAGCAGATATAGGAATAGGCACCCTATCAGGAATGTTCGACAGAAATCATGATGTTCTTTACATCTGTTACGATAACGAAGCTTATCAAAATACTGGAAATCAACAAAGTGGATTAACCCCTCCAGGAGCCTCAACGACAACAACCCCAGTAGGAGATCTTCTTCCTGGAAAGATGGGGAGGAAAAAGGATATGATAGGTATAGCAGTGGCACATGGTATTCCCTACGTTGCCTCGGCAAGTATAGCATTTCCAAACGATTTGAGGAGGAAGGTTAAGAGAGCTATTGAATTTGAAGGAGCAAAATATTTACATGTCCATGCACCATGTGTAACTGGTTGGGGAATTGATGGTAAGCTTACTGTTGAGGTGGCTAGACTTGCCGTTGAAACTGGACTCTATCCCTTAGTTGAATACGAAAACGGAAGGCTTGTTAGAGTTATGAAGTTAAAAAAGAGAAAACCAGTTGAAGAATATCTAAAGATACAGAGGAGATTTAGACACCTTTTTAAACATCCATTAGGTGAGAAGATTATTAAAGAACTTCAGCAGATAGCTGATGAAAATGTAAAAAGGTATGGACTTGAAGATGAGGGCTAAAGAAGCATTAGAAATATCAAGAAAAGTTGCAGAAGAAGTTAGGAAAGAAGTGAAAAAGCTTGCAGGAAAGAGTGACGCAGATCTTTTTATTGAAATAGGTAAAAATGGAACTCCTACAAAAAAGATAGATAAAGTCGCAGAGAGTAAAGCGATCGAAATTTTGAGGGAATATGATGTTACGATTTTGAGTGAAGAGGCGGGGATTATTGGAGATTCGGAAATAATAGTTGCTCTTGATCCTGTAGATGGCACATTTAATGCTGTAAGAGGAATACCAATTTATTCCATTTCTATGAATTTTTCTAAAGGAAACAAAATCTTGAATTCCTTCTTTGGATATGTGATGAATTTGGCAACTGGAGATGAATATTACGCAGACAGAAGAGCCTATAAAAATGAAGAGAGAATAGAGGTTGGAAATAGAGAGGATATAGAATGCAATGCCATAGTGTATTATCCGTGGAAAAAGTTACCTTTTAGGAGAATTAGAATTTTTGGTAGTGCTTCTCTAGAAATTTGCTTTGTAGCAGAAGGTACAATGGACTGTTTTATTGATGTGAGAGAGAAAAATGGAAAAGGATTTCTCAGATGTTTTGATGTATCAGCTTCTATATACATAGCTAAAAATGCAGGTGCTGTAATAACTGATCCTGAAGGGAGAGGAATAGAAAATAAGAAAATTTCTATGGAAGAGAGATTTAGGCTTGTTATTGCCAACGAAAAACTTCATAAAAAGATAATCAAAGCGTTATGAGAGTTGCAATTGTTTATAAGGAAGATTCAAAGGATCTTGCAAATAGAGTTGCAAATTTTGTTTCCGAAAGAGGCATAAATTTTAGCTTATATGATAAGCCTTATAAGGATATAGAAAAAGCTAAAATCGTGATAACCGTAGGTGGTGATGGCACAATTCTACAAACCTTACAAAAACTGGAAAAGCCACCACCGATTTTTGGGATAAACACTGGGAGAGTAGGTCTGCTAACTCATGCAACTCCGGAAAATTTTGAGAATGAGCTTGAAAAGGCTTTAAACTATGAACTTAATATTGAAGAATTTATGAGAATAGAAACAAAGGTTGGAGATGAGAGATTAATAGCACTGAATGAAATATCTTTATTGAGCAAATCTCCAGCAAAACTTATAGGTATAAACGTTTATGTTGATAACCAGAAAGTGGAGGATTTAAGAGCTGATGGTATAATAATCTCAACACCAATCGGATCCACAGCATACTCTTTATCGAGTGGAGGTCCTGTAGTAGATCCATATCTAAATTCAATACTCATAGTGCCAGTTTCACCCTTTAAACTTGGTTGGAAACCGTGGGTTGTCTCGTCTGAGAGGGAGATAACTGTTGAGATCTCAATGAGAAACGGTGTTGTTGTAGCTGATGGACAAAAGATGGTAGATATAAGAGAGGGAGAGAGGTTTGAAGTTAAAAGGTCAAAATATTCAGCAAGATTTTTTGAAATACCAAATAGGTTAGAAAGGATTTCTAAAAAATTAAGGGAGATAAGATAGTATGAAGATTTTTGGTGTTGTTGGGTATCCAATAAAACACTCTCTCTCTCCAGTTATGTTTAATGCTGTTTTTAAACATCTTGATATGGATGCAGTTTACACCAGATTTGAAGTTAAGCCCGAAGATTTTGAAGATGCTATGTATGGGGCTAAAGCTTTGGGATTAACTGGTTTAAACATAACAATACCATTTAAAGAAAGAGCTTACGAGATTTTCAAAGCTGACACACTAGCTGAAAAAATAAAAGCTGTCAATACTATTGATTTAGCCACCTCAAAAGCATATAATACGGATGCTTATGGAGCTGTAAAAGCTTTAAAAAATAAAGGTGTTGAATTAAAAGACAGTAGAATTCTAATTGTTGGAGCTGGCGGAGTAGCCAGAGCAATGGCATTCGCATTTTATGATGAAAAAGCTGAAATCTTCATTGCAAACAGAACTGAGGAGAGAGCAAAAAAACTCGCAAATGAAGTTGGCTGTAACTTTATACCTCTTAATAAGTTAACAGAAGTGGAGCCTGACATAATTGTCAACGCAACACCTCTCGGCATGTTAGGGTATGAGAGTAAATTAGTAGTTCCAGAAAGCATGATTAAAGCTGATGTTGTTGTTTTTGATACTGTTTACAACCCAATAGATACACCATTGATTAAAATAGCAAAGATGAGAGGATGTAAAATCGTATACGGATATGAGATGCTCGTTTATCAGGGAGAGAAAGCATTTGAGATTTGGAACGGATTCAGTCCTCCAGTTGACATTATGATGGATGCTGTTTTGAAAGAGTTAACAAAATCTTTTTGAATATCCGCCAGTCTAACATCTTCATATTTTTATTGATCAAATGATTACCCATAACTTAGATTTGTAAACTTTTTAATTGTTCTTTATGCAAAATAGAGGGTTTTGGAGATTGTAACACCGAAAACTATATATTTAACCTATACCAATTTTTTCATGGAATAGGGAAAGGAGGTGTTTTGTATGGCTGAATTGCCTCTTGCACCAGTAGATAGGTTGATAAGAAAAGCTGGAGCTGAGAGAGTGAGTGAAGAAGCGGTAGTTAAAATGACAGAAGCACTTGAAGATTACGCTTTGAACGTTGCAAAGAAAGCAGTCGAGATTGCCAGACATGCAGGAAGGAAGACTGTAACTGCTGATGATATAAAATTGGCCAGTTCTCTCATCTAATTTTAAAAATTAAATTATTTTATTTTTTAATTTTATATTTCATCCAACTTTTTTTGTGATATCTTATTAATTCCAAAGTAATTGAGAGCTAAATTTCTCACTTTTTCCAAATATTCCTTCTTTGTATAAACTCCTAACTTTAAATTTTGTCTCTGTGAGATCTTTAAATATTTAACGAGTTCAGAAACTTCATCCAATCTTTTAACTTCTGATGAATTAATCTTTATCAATGCCTTATACTCCTCTTCCTTTTCTTCTGGGATATCAACGATTACGTAGTTTCTATCAATCCCTGCTTCTTCAGCAATTTCCTCTTCAACTCTCCACGAATTCACTCTATCAATGCTGATACCAACTCTACTAACATTAACGTATATCGCTCTCTTGAACAATCTCCTCATATCGATTGCGTCAATTATTTCCTTTACAAATCCACTTTGTTGCCTCATAATGCTGACTATATCATAATCATCCATTACAGTTAGATCTTTAGCCTCAATCACTCCAGATTCAATTAACCATTCTACAGCTTTTTCAAACATTTTCTTTGCAATTCTGCATACATGGTGGTAGTAAACTGCAGAATACATCATATATCTTGAGACTAAAAGAGATTCTGCAGCCTTAATACCTCCTTCATTGATCAGAACTCTTTTACCATCAAATTCCATTTTGTCTATTAATCTTTGGTAGTCAAATACTCCATATGCAACTCCAGTATAGTGAGAATCTCTAACGAGATAATCCATTCTGTCTACATCTATATCTCCACTAACTGGTTGCAAATTTATATACCTTATAACCCTTTTATAGTTCAAACCTTCCTCATCAAGGATATCTTTTATAGAACTCCTTTTTATAATCTCGTCAGCATTATTATGCTCTATTTTTAGATATTTAAAGAGGAGTTTTTCTGTAGAGTGGCTGAATGGTGTATGTCCTATATCGTGAAGTAGGGCTGAAGCGATTATTTCATCATTATCTACCAATTTTCTCGCTAAATGCATAACTCCTATAGAGTGTTCGAACCTCGTATGATTTGCTCCAGGATAAACAAGGTTCGCAAATCCGAGTTGTTTTATCCTACGTAATCTTTGAAATTCAGGTGTATCTATAAGTTTCAAAAGCCATTTATCAACTTTTATACTTCCATGGATGCTATCATAAATCGTCTTTACCACAGTAATAGTATGTATGTAGATACAATAATAAATTTTTACATCAATTTTTAATTAGCTCATTTTTATTAATGATTTATATTAATTATCTATTTTAAATATTATTTTTTATTGTAAAGAGAAACATACAGATTTGTTAAATATTGGTAAAATAAAATTTATAATAAATATAAAATTTTGGAATATTATTTTAATCATCTGTTATTTAAATCTCATTGAGTCAAGTATTTATACTTATCAAAGAACATTTAAACCTCTTACTCTTTATTCTAATCGTGAAAGTTGTGATAGTTGGAGGAGGATTAGCAGGAAGTTTATCAGCCCTTAATATAGATGCAGAAACATCAATATTTGAAGAACATCACTCTCCGGGATTTCCTATGAGTTGTGCTGGTTTGATCAGTGAAGAATGTTATAAGAAACTTATTAAACTTAGTAGATATTGTAAAAAAGCTAAGATGAATAGGATTCGAGGAGCTTTTTTATTCTCCCCTTCCGGTAACTACACTGAGATAATAGGAAGAGATAAAGGGATTGTTGTTGAAAGAAAAATTCTTGATGCTCAACTTTTAAGAGAAGCCTCTAAAAAGTCCGAAATTAATATGAATGCCAAAGTTTTAGAAATTCGAAGAGACAAGATTTTAGTTAGAATCGACGGGAAAATAAAAGAGTTTAACTTTAATTTTCTAATTGGTGCTGATGGAGTATATAGCATTGTTAGAAAAAGGATGGGTTTTAAAAGTCCCAGTATTTACACAGCAATCCAATATCTAATAGAATTTCATTCCCTCGATAGCAATATGGTCGAGTTATATTTTGGAAAGAGGTATTCTGACAGCTTTTTTGCCTATGCAATTCCAATAAATGACGATTTCGCTAGGATAGGAGTTATTTCAAAGAAAAATCCTGAAATATATTTCAGAAATTTGATAAAAAAACATGTTTCTGTTTCTGAGAGAGTAGGAAAATCAATAATAGAAATAAATAATGGAGCTATACCGATAGGATTAATAGATTTTGTTAGAGAGAATGTTGCCCTAATTGGAGATGCAGCAGGGATGGTTAAGCCATATACTGGTGGAGGGATATATTATTCCCTCATAGCAGCAGAGATATTAGGAGACAACTTTCCCAATCTTAAGAAGTTCAAAACTGAATATCTAAAAGAAATGAGAAGAGAATACATATATGGAGAGAAAATTAGAAGACTCTATACTCTTTTAAGTGATGAAGAATATGAACACCTAATAAAGATTGTTAGAGATGTAGATCTCTCTAAAGTTAGCATGGATTCCCCCTCATCAATTTTAAAGATTATGCCAAAAGTCGTGAGGCTTTTAAAAAATTCAAAATTATTTTTAAAGATTTTAAATAATTTTATTTTTAAAAATTATATTTAAATATATTTTTACTATATTGATTATATTATTGATATAATTAATAATAAAAATAACAATAAGATAAACAAGTAGATTTATCAATCAATTATTTAAATTTTCCTCCCTTTGACTTTTTCTATTTCAAATTCTCCCTTCTCTGAAATATGCATCACTGCAAGAGTTCCAGCCATTACTGGATCGCTAACAACTAAATCACTAACTTTTGGAACTGATCCAAACATATTTAAACTTATTACACTTATCCCTACTTTTCTCAACTTTTTGACTTCTTCAGCAATCTTGCCACCCATTAAACCACCTGCAAGAACTAAAATCTCAGCCCTATGTAATCTTGCAACAGCTCTTACAGCCTCTGCAAGTTCATCTTCTCCTATAATTGGCATTGTATCAACACTAATTTTTTCTCCTCTTAGATTATGTCGATCCGCTTCAGTTATCGCTCCCAATGCTACTTGAGAGACTAAAGCTCCACCTCCAAAGATCAAGACTCTCTTTCCAAATACTTGCTCAAAAGGTTTCTCTTCTTGTATTTCAATAACCAGTGAAAGAGATTTTATAGAGTTGAAAATCTTATCAAAATCTCCACCTTCTATCTCTAAGTATATTAATGCCTTCCCACTATACTCTCCATATTTTATGATAAAAGATTGTGCAAACGTTATATTCCCTCCATGCTCGGCTACGATTGATGTAACATCTCTAAGTACTCCAATTTTATTTTCTGCAATTATCTGAATGCCCCTCATAACTAAAATTTAGCACCGGTAAGTGTTTTTGTCTCCAAAACGCCATCTATAGACCTTATCTTTTTTACAACTACCTCACTCAACTCTTCAAAGTTTCTCACTACTATCTTTGCAATTAGATCGTACTCGCCAAAAAGTGGGTAAAGTTCTTCCACTTCTTTAATTTCTGCGATCTTATCATACACTTCTCTCTCCTTTCTCGGAGAAACTTTAACGAGAACAAATCCCAATGCCATCACTATATGATATTCATCGGAAATAAAAACCTTTGCCAGTTATATTTTTAAACAAATTATGGAAAGAGACGTTTATGAGTAATAACGCATTAATTGTTATTGGTGTTATTATAGGCATATTATTCGGAATGAACGGAATAGCCACACTTTTCAACTTCCTAAATATAGCCATAGAAGAGACGTATCAGCAATTTTCACAGGTTAGTGCAGTGTCTACTTTAATTTTACTAATTATTGCTATAATTTTAATAATACAAGTTAGAGTTATCTCCGCTTTGATTGTAGGAGCGATAATTGGAGCGGTTCTTAATACAATACTTGAGATAAACGGAATTCATGTAATGAACAATGTATACAAGATAATTTTAAATATAATTCATTTTTAAAATATTTTAATAAAAATGATAATTTTATTTTATAAAATAAAATTATAGAAATATTTAAAATTAACCTAAAAATTTTAGGATTTAAAAATTTATTAAAATGTAGAAAAACGTATAAGTCCATATAAAGAGAATAATATGGCTATGATAATACCAGACCCATGATGAACAATTGAGCCCCCGTAGGGTAGTTGGAAATCCTGTGGGTCTGCGGAACCCACGACCCGGGTTCAATTCCCGGCGGGGGCATATTTAATTTTTTTATTTTTTATTATTTTTTATTATTATATGCGATTGATAAACCTAAAAAACAAGAAAAAAGAAAGTGTTAAAAGAGATTTTGTAATGTTTTCGTTACATCAATAAGATTGGTTTTAATTTCATTTCAGTTATTTTCATAAATTCCAGTAG
>WAJX01000033.1 GCA_015523665.1 Ferroglobus sp. | reverse complement strand
GATTTTTCGTGCCAACGATGACTTTCATTAGTTTAATTTATCCACTAAGATTTTAAAAGCTTTAAAGTTCTATTTTGACTAATTACCGGATTTATTTTATATATTTTTTCATAAAAAATATTGATTTAATAATAATATATTTATATATAATTATTAATAAATATATCTATATAATTCTTCCATATCTATCTATTTCTCCTTTTTTAATTCTTGTAGCTGAGATTGGCTCTTTATCTTCGGCTAAAACAAAATCTACTTTTACGATTTTTATTTCTTTTTTTCCAAGTTTTTTTCTTTCTTCATTTATTTTTAAAGCCATCTCGTATGTTTCGGGACTTACAATCAAATATTCAAAATCAACCTCCAGCGTTTTACCAAAGGGATTTGTTATCTTGATTATATTTGGTTCAAATCCGTAATTTCTCAAAACATACTGTCTTATGTTTTCTGCCCTAATCTCAAAAGGTAAGACACTTCTGATTCTCTGTCTCGCCATTTCATCACTTGTAACACCTATAGAGATGCAATTGCCCCCCAATTTAACTGCCACATCTATGAGTTTTTTATGTCCACTATGAAATGGTTCAAATGTTCCGCCCACAGCAACTTTCATCGAGCGAAGATTTGGATAATCTTTTAAAAATTATTCGAAATCTTCAGTGATAAATTTTTAAATATGTGTGGTCTCACATACTTTCAAGTAATCCTAAGATAATCTTCGCTGTTTCTCCTGGGTCAGCTCTACCTCTTGTTGCTTTCATAACATATCCTACCAAAAAGTTTGCTGCTTGCTTCTTTCCAGCTTTATAGTCTTTAACTGCTTTTGGGTTCTTTTCTATTGCCTCTTTACAAAGTTTCTCTATCTCCTTTTTTGGTATAGCAAATAATCCCCTCTTTTTTATTATTTCATCAACTTCTCCACCTTCGTCGAGTTTTACTCTTATCACTTCAACAACACCTTTCTCGGTGATTTGCTCATTTAAAAAGTAATTCAATAGCTTTGCAAATTCATCTGGGGGGAAAATACTTTCGATATCCCGAAAACTCATACTCCTATAATTCAATTCACCTCTAAGAACATCAACAATCCAACTGGCTGTAACTTTTGCTTCAATCTTCTTTGCAACTTTTTCGAAGTAATCTGCCATTTTGTGATCCAAAACCAGAATCTTTGCTTTTTCAAATCCTATTCCATATTGTTTTATAAATCTCTCCCTTTTTTCTTCTGGCATTTCTGGGAGCTGTTCTTTAACTTTCTCTATAAATTCAAATGTGTAAACTGGAACGAGATCTGGTTCAGGGAAATACCTATAGTCTTGTTCTTCCTCCTTACTTCTTAATGAGACAGTTATATTATTAGTTTCATCAAAATGTCTGGTTTCTCTTTCGATAATCTTACCTCTTTTCAATAGATTCTTTTGTCGAGTTATCTCATAAGTTAAAGCTCTTTCAACACCTTTGAAACTTGAAATATTCTTTACTTCAACTCTTCCTCCACCTTCAAGGCTTATATTTGCATCAACTCGCATAGCTCCCTCTAAGTCTCCATTGAAAACATCCAGATACTCCAGTATTATTCTAAGTTTATTTAAAAATAGTCTCGCTTCTTTTGGAGATTTCATAACGGGTTCAGTAACGATCTCCAAAAGAGGTGCTCCACTTCTATTGTAGTCAATTAGACTATACTTAGATGTTGTTATACTACCTTTATAACTGAGTTTTCCTGGATCTTCCTCCATGTGAATTCTTTTGAGTGTTATTTTCTTTTCTCCATTTTCAGTTTCAATTGTTACGTATCCTCCAATAGCTAATGGAAGTTCATACTGGCTTATTTGAAAACCCTTGGGCAAATCTGGATAGAAATAGTTTTTTCTTTCAAAGAGCATCATTGGTTGAATTTTTGCATTTAAAGCTAAAGCAACTTTTATAGCTGCTTTAACAGCTTCCTCATTTAACATTGGCATAGCTCCAGGTAAGCCGAGACATATAGGACATACATGTGTATTTGGCTCGTCTCCATGATAGTTGAGAGAGCATGAGCAGAATAGCTTTGTTTTTAATTTATTAAGCTGGACATGAACTTCTAGACCAATTTTTATATCCATACCTTTAGCTTTAGTGAAGTGAATAAAGGTTTTTCCCATAAAAATAGAATAAAAATAAAATGAGACGTAATGAGTAAATCATGGGTAAATTCTCTCCATAACTAAAAATATTTAGAGATGAATATTATATTATATTATAATTAATATATTAAAATAATAAATAATTAGAATATTTCTTAAATTATATTATATTTATTAATTTTTGTAATTATTTAAACAATCATTCGATTTCTATTTTTTTAATCTTTTTTTCACTCTTCTCAATATTATGTGTGATAATCTCTCTTATAGCGAGTAGAATTTCTCTATAGGCATTGTATATATGTTCTATGGCCTTCTCTGGGATCACATCCTTGATCTCAGGAACTTTTATTTTTACCTCTTTCATAGATTATTGTCTACACTAAGAGATAAAATAATTTGCCTGATATAGGTTGTTTTGTTGATAATAAATTTAAATTTACCTTTACCCTTTTTATTTTATCCCTTTAAACTTATATAAGGCTATTAGGAAGTTAAATTATTATTAGCATTATTTTAATTGAATAAATATTATTAATTAATTTATTTATATATTTTACTTGAGATATCTTACCTAACGATATCGTCAACCTTTATATTTTCTCAGCATCGGAAATCGTTTGTTTGAAAATTTGAATTGTCTATCTTCGAAAATATGAAACAACAAAAAAGAATAAAAGTGGTAAAATTATTCTCAAAATATGGTTATAAAAGTTATATGTCAACGGGTTGTGAAGGTGAAACGTTATGAAGAAAGCTTTGTTACTTGCTTTGGTCTTGTGCCTTATCGGTGTGGCGGCAGGAGTTGGAGTGAGTGCAGTTAGCGTGTCAGTTCCCACTCCACTACCAATTCCTGTAGAGAAGGTAAACGTCGAGAAGATGTACGAGAACGTGACGAAGATAGTTATAGAGCCAAGGTACAAGCACTTTCGCCTGATGCCAGGAGACGAGAAGGAGTTCGAGGTGAAGCTTAAAAATCCGAACGACAAGGACGTAGGGATTAAACCAAAGATCGTAGTTTTTCCTTTCATGGACAACTACATCGACGAGGACTGGATAAGCTTCGACAAGGATAGCTTTGTTCTCAAAGCTGGAGAAAAGGAGGTCGTGAAGATAAAAATCAAAGTGCCAGAAGATGCGGAGAAAGGTTACTACAGCTGCATGATTGCCTTCACGAACGACACACTCCCTATGCCCTATCCTTCGGTGAAGCCGATGTACGTCAATCAGATGAGCCTCAGCGTTAACATCTGGATTCCGCCAGTGGTTAAAATCTACCCAAAGTTCATCGACGACAGAGTTGAGGCTGGAAAAAGCTATGAGTACAAAATATACGTGGAAAACACCGGAGATGAACCAGTCAAAATTGCCCCTAACCTGTGGGTGGGTGAGGAATACTACTACGACCCATTCTCTTCGGTTACTTGGTTGAAGGAGGATTTCATTACGATAGAGGCTCCGAAAGAAGTCCCACCGAAGTCGAAAGTAACTGTGAAGGTTAATGTGAACGTGCCAGTAACGGCTAAGGGAATTCTGAGGAGAAGCGTTGTTATCAACGCAGACGATCCAGCTTTGGATGAATGGATGCAGAGAGTCGAGCTGAGCTTAAGAGTTTACGAAAAGCCAAACGAGCCGTTCGTTAAGAGCTTCTTTGTCAGTAACGCAAGCAAAGTCACTGTGAAGGTTTCGGCTTCAAGTTACGGAAAAAGTGCTGAAAAATCCTGTGACTTCGACGTGAAAATAATCTCTCCGAACGGAGTAGTGGACGTTAAGCCGAGCAAACTCGTGGAGGAGGTAGGAGTAACTCT
>WAJX01000032.1 GCA_015523665.1 Ferroglobus sp. | reverse complement strand
CATAAAATTTTAGCTTAAGATTAGGAATGTTATTCATATTTCTTAACTCCTCCTCGTATCTGAGCATTTTATTTCTTAGAATAGATACGATTTTTATAGATATTATTTCATTCTTTGGAAGATAAATTATTACAAAGTTTCTTCCACTTACATTTTCATGAGGGAGATATACGATTGCATGTATTTCTCCGTTATTAAAAGCCTCAAATGCTTTCTCAAGATTTTCGTATTTATGCCCGTTAATTATCTTCTCAAGAATTGGTGCATTTCCAACAAAACCTATTCTACTATCTGCGAAATTAAGAGTGTGGGGAGAGTACAAAGCTAATATTCCATAAGTAATTAAAGAAGAGAAAGAAGCGATGAATATTATAAGAAATGCCATACCTACAAACATCCTCTCTTTCCATATCATCTTCAAATCTTTGATAACAATTTCTCTCATAACAAAATCACCGCATTATAAGCAAAATGGATTGTAACAGCTGAAAAATAGGCTAAATATATGTTTTTCATACCAACACCTTTTACTGAAAGAATGTAGAAAACTAAAGATGAGGTCATATGGAGTAAGAGAGGTAAAATTAAAAGAGAAGTCATAAAAATTGTTAAATATTGATTTGAGATGATTAATAAGAGTTTCTCAGAAACAAAGAAGCCTAAAGCTACAATTATAGCTATTTTGGGGTTTTTTATAAAATTGGTTTTTGTTGCAGAGTATATTATTGATGATTTCAAAAACTCTTCTATCATTGCGAATATGAATATCGAGAGGAGAAGAGTTGTAAGAACCGGGATGGGTAGTGAGGATAGTATAAAAAGGATAAAAAGTTCAGCGATTAATGCAAATGGAACAGTTGAAAAAGCGAAAATAAATGCTTTGAACTCCGAATTTACTACTTTTGAGAGAATATCTATAGTTTTTGGGAGAATTGGTTTATTACTGGATAACATTTCTGAATCTAAGGAGTTAGATGATAGGTATAGCAAAAATATAGCCATAACTATAAACTGAAAATTTGAAAATAAAACATCTTGAATATTGATCTCTTCTCCTCTGATTTCTTGGAGGAGGAAAGTTATTGGAGATATTTTGCTTAATGGTAAGCCAGAAAAGATTGCTGGAAGAAAGAGGTATGATGTTATAAGGAGATTTGCCATTACTAAGAGAAATGTAGCCTCTCTGTAACTTCTCGATATCATGGCTATAAAGCCTTGAAGTGTAAATAAAAATAAAAGTGGTGGGAATATGTAATATAAAGTATGCAAAAAGTTAATTCCTATGATTACAGAAGTTATTACAACTATAGTTGTTGAAAGGGTTAGATATGGGGTTAGGGTTCCAATAATTATTTCATAATTTTTTATAGGTGTTGCTATTAAAATTTCAAATCTTTTTTTAATTCTATCTTTAAGAATAGATGATGAATAAACCTGCATTATGAAATAAGATGGAATTAAAAATATAAACCCAATAAGCATATTTGAAGCTAAATTCTGCGGGTAAAACGTTTCTGGTAGTTCAACTTTAGTTCGATTCTCACCCTTTATCTTAAAAACGTTTTTGATTTTAGATATATAGTCATAGTTATTGTCGCTATACCCATGAAGTTTACGGATTACGCGTTGCACTTCTTTTTCATCAATAAGATCTGTAGGCTTTTTATCATTCTCTATAATTTCAGAAATCTCAGTTTTAGTCGTTTTAATTGTTGTTAATTGCAATTCTCCAAATTCTTTGAAACTAATATTTCTCTTTACATATTTCGGAATTATGACAACTGGAAATGCGGTATCACCATATTTATTGTATAGAATTTGACTAAATCTCTTTTTTAAAGTTTTTCTGAGATCATCTGCTGCTGAAAAAGCTTTTTCGGAATTGGCAACAATAACTAACGTTCCGTTTAAATACAAATCAATATATCCACTTTTAAGCCCTTCTAAATATTTGGGATCATTCATAAGTTTATTTGTGTCAATATATAGAAAATTTTTATCATAAAACGTATCTCCTGATATCGTATATATTTGAGAGTCAGAATTTATCCCTTTATCAGCTGATAATAGAGCTGAAAAAATAACGAATATAATTGCAAAATACAACAGCTTTGATGCTCGATATTTCTTTCTCATTTTTTTAATTTCTAGTTCTATGATCTTTCTAACCATTGACAATTTTTATTTTCTACATAATTCTAATATATTTTCTCATCTCTATTAGGATATGTGCTGAAGGTTAGAAATTTAACGAAATACTATGATAGTCTTAAGGCAGTAGATAATTTGAGTTTTGAAGTCAAAAGAGGAGAAATTTTAGGAATTATTGGAGAGAACGGGGCTGGAAAGTCTACTACAATGAAAATTCTTGTAGGTTTGCTTAAACCGAGTAGTGGAGAAGTAGAATATTTTGGAAGAAATTTTTTTGAAAATATGGAAAGTATAAAGAGGAGAATAGGTTATCTTCCAGAATTTGACCCGATTTATGAGAACATGTTTCCCGTAGAATATCTAAAATTTTTTGCGTCTGTCTATGGTGTTAAAAAAGAAGTTGCTGAAAAGAGAATTGATGAACTTATTAAAAAGTTAAAGATTCCAAAAGATCTAATTTTAGGAAGTTTTTCAAAAGGGATGAGGAGAAAGATATCGATTGCAAGAACATTGGTACACAATCCAGACATACTGATATACGATGAACCTACAGCTGGTCTTGATCCATCTACTTCAATATCGATAATTGAGATGTTGAGGGATTTAAGAAAAGAGAAAAAGATCATTCTTTTTTCTGCTCATAATATGTACTATGTGGAATCTTTATGTGATAAGTTGATAATAATGAAAAATGGAAGAGCGATATATTACGGTGAGTTGTCAAAGTTAAAGGATATGATGAAGAGATATAAAATGATTGTTCATCAAAACGGTGTAAAGAAAGAAGTGGTCATTGAAAGTTCTGATGATCTTAATAAGGAGATTAAGGAAATTGCAGAGTCTGGAGGTAAAATAGAGAGAATTGATGTTGAAGTTCCCAGACTTGAAGATATTTATTTCAAATTGATGAAATAATAATTATTAAATATATAATTTTTAATAAATGGTTTATAGTGCCATATTAAAAGATATATTGTGGCGATAACCATATACCATATATATGAGGTAACATATAACTAAGAGTCACAAGATGAGAAGATTCTGGGGGTGGTTAAGAAAAGTAAATAGAGAAATAGACAAAGCAAAACTAAGTGATTTAGCATTTGCATCTTTACTTCTGAGTATCAGAGATCTGGAGGAAACTAGAAAAATAAAACATCTCAACAGATTGATTAGACTCCTTTATGAAAATGGAATGCATCATCTATGCCCTACTCCAGAAGAAATTGAAGAATGGATTAAAAGTGGAGAAATAGAACCATAACTCTTAAAGAAGAATTTAAAGATATTATGTATTAAACTTCATTATATTGTTAGATTGGAAATCTTTTGAGATTCTTTTCCATTTTCTTAATAACAGCATTTCCAATATCAATTTTGACTACATCTGAGAGAAAAATGAGGTAGATCATAATATCTGCTATTTCTTCTTCAATTTCCTCTTTTCTCTCTCTAGTGATGTTGTCCAAATCCTTCTCAGGAATCCATTGGAATATTTCAAGGAGTTCTGATGCTTCGATTACAATAGAAATTGCCAAATCTTTTGGATTATGATGTTTTTTCCAATTTCTTTCATCTCTAAAATTTATCAGAACTTTTTTAAGCATCTCTAACAATTATAATGCCTCCTTACAAGTTTAACACCATCTATTTTCTGAATACTTTCGGACACTTCTCCTTTAATTTTAACTATGTAATGGTAATCATAAAAAACGGGATATATCTCTTCACAAATATCCATCAACTTTTTCTCAACTTCTCTTTTCTTGCTTAGATCTATCCAAACTTCAAAATACATCTCATCACTCATAAACAACTCATCTATAATGTTCAATCTGGAAAATGCCAAAAACTATAATTAGGAATAAGATTACTCCTATCGCAACTCTAATTGTAGATATGATCCACCAATATTTCAGTATTCTTATCTGATTCTTTTCATTTGTTAACCATTCAATTATCTTATCTGAAATCCTTAGAGTCATAATCTTACAATTATGCTTTGGCTTTCTTTGTTTTTATCTTTTTGAGTCTTATTATATTCTCCCTATCTATCTCCTCAAGCTTAAATGATATATATTTGGCTGCATTTTCCATATCTGGAATTACTCTAAATTCTAAAGCGTTTACTCTTCTCTTTGTTCTTTCTATCTCTTCTATGAGCTTTTTTAGTGTGGTTTCAAGTTCGGCAACTTCTAAAACTGCATCGACAAGTTCTTCATAAGCTGAAACTGCTTCGTCAATTCTCGCTGTAGTTCCTATAACACCATAATCTCTTTCAGCAACACTCCTTCTAATTTTCTCCCTCTTTATTACTGGAACGACAACACCCATTATGTTCTTCCTCCTCATGGTAAACTTTGGCTCCATATGACACGCTAAAGCAATAGATTTAACAGAAATAACACCATCTACAGCTTTTGCAATTGCTAATCTCTCTTGAGCTTTCTCGTATTTTTTTGTCATCTCCTCAATGACAACTTTTGCATCTTCAAGAATTGTTCTGAACTCCATTATCAGCCCATCTCTTTTCATTTTTAATAAAGCATGTCCTTTTTTAGCCATTGCTATCCTTCTTCTTAATTTTATGAGTTCCATTCTTGTTGGTTGAACTTCTATCATTCTATTCACCGTTCAAAAATATTTATTAAAATAAAATTATTTATAAGCGGGATGGTATTTTTCAATGTATTTCCTTTCGATCTTTGTAAGCTCCGTCTCTGGGAGAGTTGCTAAGAGCTCCCATCCTATGT
>WAJX01000031.1 GCA_015523665.1 Ferroglobus sp. | reverse complement strand
GTCTATACTTGACTAAAGTATCCTCGATTTCTGGATACTTTTCAAGTAAGTCCTTTGCACCTTCTGGAAGTCTACTAAAGTAGCATTCATTAGCTAAAACAATGTTATCCCATCTGTCTAATACATATGCGTCCCTAGTTGGTAACTTTCCAGTTTTATCAGCATGCTTATAAACTTCAACTAAAAATTGGATTGCTGTTCTTTTCTCCTTTTTCTTCCCTATTAGCTCTTTGTTAGATAATAAGTCTGAAATTCTAAGAACTTTAACTTCTCTCTCACCAATTTTTACCTCCTCACTTATGAATCTAAGACCTTTCTCTCCGAATAATATTTCCAAGTCATCTTCTTTAACAATTCCTTTTTCTACCAACTCTCTAATCTCTGATGAACATACAACAGCTTTGCTTAATAGTATGAGATCTCCAGATGGTGTTGGAACTTTTGGATCTGCTAGCAACTTATTAATCCTCTCCTTCAGTATGGGTTTTACAAGCTTTATGTAAAAGTCATCATAACTCTCCTCAATCTCGAATATTGGAAGATAACTCTCACAGAAGTTAGGGTTTTCTTGGAAATATTCTATAGCTTCCTCAACGACATCTGTTACTCTTTCCATCATCCATTTGTTCCACTTAGCCTCAAAGACCATCTGCTCTCTTCCAGCTTGTGTTATGAAGTCTGCTTGAACTAGAAATCCTAACCCCGTTCTAGCCTCCTCTAAAGGTAAGAAAGAATAAAAGCCGCTGATCATTTCTCCTTCAATTTTTGATAACTTATCGTTTTTAACTAAAAATGCGACAGATATTTCTCTTCTTTTGACTTTATCTCTCCTAGCCCTTCTGGTAACATCGTCATTTTTAATATCCTCTGGGATATCAAATGTCTTTTTAAACACAAGAAATTCATTCCATTCGTGTCCATCTTCAGAATCTTCAGCTACAAATATCTCTTCGATCTTAAGCTTATTTCTCTCTTCATTTCTTTGAGGAATAATCTTAATTTTTCTCTTCGAGGAATTTACGCGAATTTCAATTTCACTGATGTATCTTAAGAATAGGAAAACAGGATATCTTAGCTTTTCTAAACTCTCTTTAATTTGTTCGTAAAATGATGAATCCTTAAGGTAGATAATAAACATGGTTGTAAATCTCTTAGGTAGTGATATCTCAAGAGATGATGTGGGTATTTCTATCGGTAAACATTGCCAAGGTATATTTACTCCCCATATTCTCTCAGCTTCTTCTTTATCAAATTTGAAGCAGTATTCTTCCTCACCTCTTGAATAGATGACCACTTTATTAGATACCTTAAAGACTGATTTAAATCCAATCCCCAAATAGCCTAAATAACCCTCCTCTGGCTTTTTCCTACTCTTAAGTCCGCAAATAGCAATTAAATCTTCTTTATCAAAAGGTTTTCCATTATGCATTATGACAATTTTATCTTTATCCAGTTCGATTCTCAAAATACCAAATTTAATCTTTCTGTCTTTAACAGCTACCATACAAGCATCCTCTGCATTTTGAATGAACTCCATTATAAATCTCCCAGATCTAAGAAAAACCTGTTCAATAAGAGTGTCCATGAGTCTAGGTATATCATAGATGTCTGAGGTTACGTTAGTAATCTCAAGAACCTTTTGTTGGATCTCTTTAAAGATGGTCATAGTTAAGATTTAATGATATATTCAACCTATTTCTTAATTACGGCTTTCATTTTGACTTAAGCAGAAATTATTAAATTAACCATAGTCCTACCAACTTAGCTATCTCATATGAGCATTTTACCAATATTGTTCAGAAAGAGATATCTTGACTTCCAACACTTATTTACTATGAACTTCGATTATTTTACAACAGTCTCTAAGCATGATAAACCTAAAGAATTTCTGAGTGTAAGATTATATGGTAATAAGACCTCTTATGCAAAATTGATATTCAAAATCATAATGAGTTTAGAGCCTAGGAGATTTTTAGATGCCTTCGGTGGCACTGGTGTTGTATCATATCTTTTATCAGATTTCTGTAAGGTTACATACATTGATTTGCTTGAATTTTGTTGTACTTGGATGAGAGCTTTGGTTAATGGTGTTAACATTTCGTGGAAGAAGTTGGAAGCTCTTACTAACATTACACCAGTTCGAGGCATGATATCTGAAGAATTTAGAGAGATGTACTTTGAAGATTGGGAGAATGGATGGTTAGACGGGTTTATGGCAGAAGCTTGGAAGCTAAGACAACCTGAAAGAGATATAGCGATAGCCAGCATATCCCAAGCTTGCATAGCGAAGAGACCATTCGGAGCTTTTCATAGGGCCAATTTGTATTTTAGGAGAAGTAAGAGAAAGAGATCATTCAACAATTGGAGAACATGGAATAAAGAATTTAAAGAACTATACATCAGATTCCTCAATGAGATTAGGAACGCAAGGAAAAATTGTAACATACGTGTTATTAGGGATGATTGCTTCTCTTGCGATAAAGATACCGATGTAATCTACGCTGATCCACCGTTTGTAGGTAAAGATTATCATATCGATTATCTCAAGCTATATCATTTCGTAGAGGGATTGGCAAGATGGGATGAATGGGAAAATCTAATAGACTGGAAGAACAGGCTTAAATGCTTATATCGCAAAGAATATCCAGAGTTTAAAAGATCTAATGCTGAAAAAATGTTAAAACAATTCTTTAAAACGTGTGAATGTGAAGCTATTGTTTTCTCATGGGCTATCGATGGATATCCCGAACCAGCTTGGATTATGAGAGAGCTAAGGAAGAGATGGAAAGAATTATTGGTCATAGGAGTAGAGAAACCTGTTTATCTAAGGGGACGTAGGATTGAATTGTTGCTTGTAGCTGGTGATAAAGTTCGAAGCAAAATATATCTGGATGGAAAGCTAAATTGGGATGATGGCATATAGCGGGAGGGAACTGATAATTTTAAGAAACTCCTCGGAAAGGGAGCTTAGAATAATAGAACATAGCATTAGAAGGACTAAAGAAAAACTGAAAGAATTTGAAAAAAGTATGGTATGAGTAGTGGGGAGTTCTATAAGAGATTTGAGAGAGGAAAACTTGGAGATTCCCAAGATTTCATGCTCTGAGCAGCGGAATATGAGGCTCTTAAGGTGCTTGAGAAGGACAAGGAGATTGTAGAGAGGATGCTGAGATCGTACGAGCAAGAGAGTATGTGAAAGAAGTCTTGAACACATTAGACAGAAATCCTGTCATAGTCTCTTATGATATAGATGTTGACGTTAAATCGTCCACTTTAATCCTTTTGCATGAAAGCATAATGTTCAAGGATGGTTCTACCTTAGAATTCTTAGAACTCATTAGAGAGACTGATAGGGGGTTGGAAAGATTAGAGTATAGATTTCAGTATTCGAAAAGTGATAAATTTGTTTTTAGATACGATAACATACCCTCACCACAAAGGGATCAAGACATTTCCACATCATAAACACGTAAGCGACAAGATTTTACCCTCTAAGGAGAAAAACCTTCTTGAAGTTTTGGAGGAAGCAGAAAGTCTGATTCAATAGTAATTTAGCCTCTCGTTCTTTGGATTTCTTGTCCCTTTTGTTTGTCCTTAGATTTATTTTTCATTATATTAAACACTTCTTTTGACAGTAATACTCCCGCTGGTCTTTCAATGACATCTACCTTGGTAAATATAATCTGTCCAGGAA
>WAJX01000030.1 GCA_015523665.1 Ferroglobus sp. | reverse complement strand
TTTCCTAAAGAAAGAATAGAGCATTGGAGGTTATTGTTAAAAGCTAGAGCAGTCGAAAATCTATGTTATGTGATAGGAGCAAATTGTGTTGGAGGAAATCTAAATTATCCGGGGAATTCAATGATAGTAGATCCGTTAGGTAATGTCATTTGTGAAGCTGGAAATGTTCAGGAGATTTTAGTTGGAGTTATAGATTATAGAAATCTGAGAGAGATAAGGATGAAATATCCTTTTTTGAATGATTTGAGAGATGGATTTTACTAATTTCCTTTATTCCCACACCTAAACTTTTTTCAATTGTTCAACGAATTCTGGAAAGAGTTTGTTTAGCGGATGCAAACTTTCTGGAATTTCTCCAGTTTCATCGAATAAGAAAGTAGCAAGTATTGAATTTGCTGCCGCTACAGCAGGAAAAACCCATTTAGCATTTTCTATCGCTCCATACAGTATGAAATCGTTCCATAGTAAAGCTGTTATAGCGTGAACAGCACTATCAACCGCTGCAAAGCCCAAATTTCCCCATTTTTCTTTAGGATACTTCCATATATCTGTGCCGTTTGAGGGGGCGCATCCAACTGGATGTCCGAATTCTTCTTTTATCTTTTTACATGCTAGCAATGAAAATGCTAACGATGGAATGTTCAGTACTGAAGTGTCGATTAAGATATGCTTAAATCCAGCTTTTTCTAGTGCTGGGAGTAGTTTATCTTTTAAAAGTTTAATCCTACCTTCAACACTTGGATCTTCCATATTATATGCTACTGTTAGCCCATACTTCAATCCTATCTCTCTAAGCTCCCTGATCTCCCTTTCTAAATCTTCACTCCAAGGAGAGAGTGAATTATAAATAACTCTATCTTCGAGGCCTATCTCTTTAATATATCTTGCAGCTCCTATCTTTGGAGGTATCTTCCAAGCATCAATCATAAATGGAGAATCTGTAATTTCAGCAATAAAATCGATATATCTCTTAAACTCATCTTCAGAAATAGCAACAATATCTAACATTGAAGGTATTCCGGTCTCATCGCTTAAAGTTTCCTGCATGTTTACAAGCTCTTCGGCCCTTTTTTTATCGAACTTCCCATTTTTTCTTTTTTCAACAATCTTATGCCCAGTATAAAACATAGTTCCAACTAATACAATAGGATTTTCTCCATATCCTCCAATTTTAATTTTACCTATTTCTACAATTTTTTGTGGTGATTTTACCCTAAACAACCTCCTCACCCCTTAATTTTAAAATCTCCTCATGTCTTGGGTATCTTTTTCTATCCATATGTGGGAAATACATAGCCATTGAAAACTCCTTTTCAAATCTTGGATGAACTGCGAGCTTTATATGCTCAACTTTTCTTGCAATTTTATTTGCCTCCTCCCTCTTCTCTTTACTTATTAAAGCGATTCTAGCTCCTACTCCTGCAGCATTTCCAACACTCTCTATTTTATCAACGCTAACCTCTGGAACTAAACCTATAATAAGGGCTGATATCTTATCAATGTAGTTACCAAAAGCTCCAGCAATTATAACTCTGTCCACACTTTTTACACCAATCTCTTGCATCAATATCTGTGCTCCAGCACACATAGCGCCTTTTGCAAGTTGTATCTCTCTTACATCTTGTTGCGTTATCGTTATGTCTTGTCCTATAGCTGTCTCATCTTTCCATGCAATGACGTATTCTGGAATTCCATTAACTTCCCTTACCCTTTCTGTATCTATGTTTAGATTAAATCTCCCATTCTTTTTTACAATTCCAACTCTATAGAGCTCTGAGGCAATATCTATTATTCCAGAACCACATATACCTCTAGGCTTAGTATTTCCAATTGTCTTATATCTTGGCTCAAAAGTTTCTGGATTTATTCTAATTCTTTCAATAGCTCCAGTAGCTGCTCTCATGCCGAATTTTATATGGGCTCCTTCAAGAGCTGGGCCAGCAGCGGCTGAACAAGATATAAGTCTTTCCTTATTTCCTAAAACTATTTCACCGTTTGTTCCTATATCTATAATAAGCCACATCTCATCCTGTTTATATGGTTCAGTCGCTATTAGAACAGCTACATTATCCGCACCAACCCATCCAGCTTCAATAGGAAGAACATGCACATATCCTCCTTTTGCAATATTCAAACCCAAATCTCTTGCTTTAATGTCGATAGACGCATGTAAAGCTGGAATATAGGGGGCTATTGCTATATGTTTTGGATTGATCTTCAAAAAAATGTGGTGCATTCCGGTGTTTCCGACTATTGTTACTTCACTAATCTGTTCAGGTTTTATCTTAGCTTTTTCACAGACGTTTTTAATAATCTGATTAATACCCTCTATTATTTTCTGATTGAGCTTTTCTAACCCATCTTCATATTGCATTGCATATGTGATCCTTGACATAACATCTTCTCCAAAAGAGACTTGAGGGTTCATCATTGAATCAACTGCTACCACTTTTCCGTCTCTCAAATTAGTTAGATACCCAACAACTGTTGTAGTTCCTATATCTATTGCAAGTCCATAACTATCCTCCACACTAAATCCGGCTTCAACATCGATTATCTCTCTATCGTTCCATATAGAAACAGTGACTTTCCAATCAGCTTCTCTAAAAACATCGGGCATCTTTTTAAGAGCTTCATAATCTATACTTAGATTTTCAAACCCATAATCTTCTTTCAATACCTTCATTAATCTTTCAAAATCTCCCAGATCATCCTTCAGACTTGGTTTAGATAATTCAACATAGTATTTCTTAACCACTGGATCTATTGAAACTGGTAATTCAACACCTTCCTTCAATATTACCTGTTCTCCCCCTCTACTCTCTTCAGGAACATAAACGACTAAATCTCCATAAAACTTCGTAACACAGGCCAGTCTATAATTCTCCTTTATACTTTTTTTTGCCAATCTTTTCTCCAATAATCTCTTTTCATCTTCAACCATTGGAGATAAGTTGTCTGCACCTTGTTCGATTACAACCATACATTTGCCACATACCAGTTTCCCTCCACATATAGCTTCTATGTCTACTCCTACTTCCCTTGCAGCTTCAAGAATTGTGGTTCCCTTTGGAAAACTTCCCCTTTTACCTTCTGGTTGGAATACTATCTTACATTCCAAATCAATCAATCCTCCTTTCTCTCCATAATTTCTTTTTTAAGCCCTTTAATCATGTTAATCGCTTCATTAACAGCGTTTGTTGCATCAGGTGCCCAAGCATCAGCACCCCATTTTTCAGCTGCATCTTTTGAAACAGGGGCACCTCCAACCATAATCTTTACATTTGGATTCTTCTTTCTAATCATCTCTATAACCTTCGGAATACCAAGCATGGTTGTGGTCATCATAGCAGATAATGCCACTATATCGGCATTCGTATTGAGCGACTCTTCAACAAACTTTTCAAGTGGGACATCTTTTCCCAAATCAACAACTTCGAAGCCTGCTACTTCAAACATCATCTTAACTAGATTCTTCCCTATGTCATGCACATCTCCTTCAACAACTCCGATAACAACTTGTCCAGTTACTTTGATATCCTCCTTCTTCACATGTGGTCTAAGGATGTCCAAGCCGGCGTATAATGCGTCTGCACACATTAATACCTCTGGAACGAAGTATTCTCCTTTATCAAAAAGCTCTCCAACCTCCTCCATTCCAGCAACAAGCCCATTCATTATTGCATCTAAGGCATCCATCCCAACTTCTAAAGCCTCTTTAGCAGCCTCTCTTACCATATCTTCATCAAACTCAACAACACCTTTTCTCAGCCTTTCAAGTATATCTTTCCTCTTCTCTTCAGAAACCATAAATCTCACCCTAATTACTCTCATTTATCTTTTTCCAAACTCTTCAACAGCTTTAACAAAAGCTAACATATTCTCCTTCGATACCGCTGGCCAGATGTCACAACCTGGCCAAACACTATCTACTCCACCTTCAATTGCTTTTTTTACAGCATTTCTTATATCATCAATTCCTCCTTTAACAAGAACCCCATAAGGATCGATATTTCCAAAGATTATTGCATCATCTCCAAGTTTCTCTCTAGTTTTATCAACTTCGTTTTTTTGATCAACCGAGATAGCTGTTGGACTAGATTCCCACATCAATTCAACAATTGGATTTGTATTTCCACAGATGTGTAAAACGATCGGTAGTTTGAGTTTTTTGAGTTTGGAAAACAATCTTTTTAAATGTGGTTGTATTAGATTTTTAAACATTCTAGGACTTAAAACATCCGTTGGAGCTCCCATCTCTCTTACAGTTAAATAATCTATTCCTACATCTCTATATATTGTTCCAAGTTCTATAAGGAAATTTGTGAGATTTGATAAAAGATCGTTGATCCTATCTGGGTTTTTAAATGACATCTTGAGTAATTTTTCTAAATCCATCAGTTGTCCAGCAAGGGTATAAGGTCCAAGTATATATGTTGCCACTGGAACAAAATCTCCAACTCTTTCTTGCATTATCTCAAGAGCTTTTAAAACAAGTGGGACTCTATTTCTCTCAGCCACATTTTCTGGAATTTTAAGATCTTCTGGCTCTTGAATTGCTTTCTTTTTAACCGTAGGATATATTATGCTCTCTCTTTCTTTGTGAGTATAGAAATTCATCTCAGCTCCAAGTACCTCAGCTTCTATACCCAGATCAAACGGCACTACTGCACATTCAAAGTTGTAAAGTTCATAACTTGTGCATGCAGCATTAGCCATTTTCTCAGCATCCAAATGTATTTCATAGAAGGCATATCCGTATTTTTTTAATCCCTCCATAGTAACGTTTCCCATACCACTAAAACAAGCGATTCTATCTATATCATCATTTTTTGAAAATATTTTGCTAATCCTTTCTTTCGAGTTCATAGCTGACATCGTTTGATTAATTTTTGTTAAATTATTTAAGATTTTCCTACTATTCCGTATATTATCCAAAATTTTTTTAAGATTTATGACGTTTGTACTATGGTAGTTTATAGTTAGACAACATATTTATAAACTAATTAAAACAAAAAAAATTGGGATGGGTGTAAAATTGAGTGAGAAGGACATCAAAATACTAAAATGCTTAGAGGAGAATGGATCGATAAATCTTGATGAAATCGCTAGGCTTACAAATATATCTCGCTCAACGATACACTATAGATTAAAAAAGCTTAAAGAATGTGGTTTAATAAAAAGAACTATCGTAGAACTTGATTCTGAGGCTATGGGGTTAGATATAACCGCCATAACCTTTGTAAATGTTGTCTTTAATAATAATACTGCAGAAGAGATAGGTAAAAAGTTGGCTTCTATTTCGGGTGTTTTCTCAGTTTACTACGTTTTAGGGAATTTTGATTTTATTGTAATAATGAAGGCAAAAGATAAAGAAGATCTCAAGAGAGTTTTGAAGGAAATTCATGCGATAGATGGTGTAGTTAGAACTGGCACACATTTCGTTGCTACGACAATTAAAGAAGAGAAAAGACTTTTGGTGAATTATGATGATGAGAAGATCAAAGAACTGTTCTGTGGAGATAAAGAGTGAGAGTGATACATTATCCCCTAAAGAGAGACTTTTAAGAATTTTGAACTTTAGAAGAGTAGATAGACCAGCAGTGATTGGAATAATTCAGTCAGTAACAGCGGAGATAATGGATGCTTTAGGAATTTATTATAAAGATGCATATAGCAATGCCGAGAAAATGGCGAAGCTCGCTTCAACTTCTTGGGAAATTTTGGGATTAGAGGCGATAGGTATACCCTTTTGTCAAACTGTGGAAGTTGAGGTTTTTGGTGTTGAAGTTTATTGGGGTAGAGAGAAAACGAATATTCCAACAGTCATCTCATATAAAAATTGTTTAACACCTGAGGGGATTCAAATTCCTGAGAATTTTTTGGAAAAAGGAAGAGTTCCAATAGTTCTTGATGCTATAGAGATGTTAGCTGAGAGTTATGATGATATACCAATCATAGGTCATATAATTGGGCCTTTCTCTCTTGCAGCACATTTAGCAAATATGGAAAAAATATTAAGGATGTCAATAAAAAGGCCAAAACTTGTAGAGGAATTTACAATGCTCGGAGTAGATGTACTTGCTGAATATGCTAATGCTATGTTCGAAAGAGGGGCAGATGTAGTTGTAGTTGCAAATATGTTTGCTTCTGTCGATATCTTGGGTGTTAGGGGATATATAAGGTATGCTCAACCGTTTGATAAGAAGTTGATAAAGAAGATTAAGGGTCCGGTTATATTGCATATCTGCGGAGATGGAACTAGAATAATAAACAATATGATAAAAACTGGAGCTAGATGTATAAGTATTGATTCAAAGACAGATGCGGGATATGCTGTGAGATTGTCAAGAGGTAGAGCTGTGATAATGGGGAATATTAACACCGTTTACACTTTAACATTTGGAAAAATAAGAGATGTTATCGCTGAAACGAAAAAAGCAGTTGAGAATGGGATAGATATAATAGCTCCAGAATGTTCATTATCTCCAGACACGCCGAATTCGAATATAAGAGCCATGGTGGAGACTGTAAAAAGAATGAGCTATCTTGACAACTTTGATTAGTCTTAAGTTTGAGATTCTATGTACCTTTTTCTACATTTAATAATTTACATTTAATAATCTTTATAGATTAAAAAATTTTGAAACTAATAAATTAATATTATATTAATTTATATTAATATATAGGCCTAATAAGTTGTGAATATATACGTTTGTCAATAAATTTTTAAACCTTAGATAACCTCGCCATTATACCATGACAGATGACTTCCTCTTCGTTTTGAGCAAAGGATTCAACGAACCTGGAGTTGTAAAAACAACATTCATGCTCGCAGCTATAAGTGCAATGATGGATATGAAAACAACTGTTTTTTGCTTCCAAGATGCTGTTGAAATATTAGTTAAGGGGGCATTGGATAAAGAAGAAGAGAGAGAAGGGATACCAACTATGAAACAAAGGTTGAAAG
>WAJX01000029.1 GCA_015523665.1 Ferroglobus sp. | reverse complement strand
GGTTTAAGGCTTGGTGTGAGAGGAACTCCTACATTCTTTATAAATGGAAAGAAGGTTACTGGAGCTTTACCATACGAAGAGTTCGAAAAAATTCTTAAACAAATTAATTAATTAAATTAAATTTTTGTGTTAATTTTAAATTTTCCTATACAAATCGAAAAGCACTATTCTCTCTCTTATGAGCAATGGTAGCTTCTCTTTTCCGACTATCTCTATCTCCTCATCACTTATATCATAAATTCTCTTTATCTTTTCAATTTTTTCATCTTTAATATCTTTAGTCTCTTTATCCAAGACATTCTTTTCAACAAAACCAGCATCTTTCAACCACTCTTCACAATCTTCAACAACAGCAACAACTCGATTCAATCCGTTTTTTAACCCGAGCTTTAGTGCATCTTTTATTTGCCTTGTAGCTGAATAATATAAGAGGATTTCCATTGATAAGGTTTTTGCGATTCTTCTTCCTTCTTTCCAAGATTTAATAGCCTTCTTTATAGCGAATTCGACAACTCCTAAGTCTATAACATAATCTGCATTTATAAAAGTTAATACACATCCATTTGGAATTTTTTTGATAAAAGCATCGACATCATCTATATATATCTCTCCCTGAATTATCTTCATAACACTCTCATCACGGATTCCATTCTTATTCCTTTTTCAGTTATATCATACCTTAAAATACTCTTTGGAATGAGCATCTTTTTTAATTTAACAATCTTTAACCTTCTTTGTACTTCATTTTCTGCTTCTCTGATGGTGAGTTCTATAACCCCATCTGCATAATGTTTTATTGCGGTTTCAAAAGAAGGTTCAAACATACCTCTGGTTACGCTTATAAGTGTAACTGATCGGTTCCTTTTTGAGACTACTGAAAAGAGATCAATCAGCCTGATTATGGATGCTCTATCGTAATGCTCAAGAAACTCTGAAAGGCTGTTGAATGCAATTCTATCGTATCTCTCTGATTGTATCTTTTCAAGAACAGCTTTATAGGGATCTGATGAAACTTTTTTTATAAATTCTCTAGCGTTACCATTTCCAATAGCTATAAGTATTTTTGGAGTCATGAAATCGAGAATTTCGAGATTATTTAATTCTATGTTATCAAATCTTTTTAAATTAAATTTAACTTCCTCAGCTGTATCATTTGTTGAAATATATAGAATTTTCTCATTCTTCTTTATCCCGTCAATTACAAAATGATTTAGAAATACATCTGCTCCAGCTCCTGGATCTTCAAATAAAACTATAACACTCCCCTCAGGAAAACCTCCCCCTAGATGTGTATCTAGGCTCAGAATTCCTGTGCTAAACTTCCTCATAACTTCACCTTTTAAAAGTTATTATATAAAACATTCAACAGAATTTATAAACCTTTCCTACTTTTAAGTAAATAATGCTAAAATACAATCGAGATGGCTTAATTCCTGTGGTAGTGCAGGATTATGAGAGTAAAGAAGTGTTAATGCTAGCATATGCGAATGAAGAGGCGATAAAAAAAACTTTGGAGAGTGGTTATGCTCATTATTTCAGTAGAAGTAGGAAAAAGCTTTGGATGAAAGGAGAAGAATCTGGGAATTTTCAAAAGATTGTTGAAATTAGAAAAGATTGTGATGGAGATGCAATTTTATACATTGTTAAGCAAAGAGGCTTTGCATGTCATACTGGAAATTTTTCATGTTTTTTTTCAAGGATTGATGAGATTGATGAAAGTGATGGAAAAATGAAAATGATGAAATTGATGAAAAGTGGCGAAAGTGATGAGAAGTGATAAAGAGTAATAAGATCGATAAAATCGATGAAATTGGTAAAACTAAGAAAGTTGGTGGCATTCATATTGATAAGCTTGGAAATTTGGAGGGAACTGAATGAAATACGTTTTAGATACAAGTGTTGTTGTTGAAGGCAGAATCTCTCCCCTCATTGAAAGTGGAGAGATAAGAGGAACTATCATCATTCCAGAGGCTGTTATTGCTGAACTTGAAGCACAAGCGAACTTTGGCAAGATGTCAGGTTTTCAGGGATTAGAAGAGATAAGGAAGATAAGAGAATTGGCGAAAAAATATGGATTCAATCTCATCTTCTGTGGAGATAGACCAAAGTTGGAGCATATAAGACTTGCAAGGGGTGGAGAAATAGACAACCTGATTAGAGATGTAGCTGAAAAGGAGGATGCTATCTTAATAACCAGTGATAGGGTGCAGTATGCTGTTGCGATTGCAAAAGGAATAAAATCCATCTATTTGAAGAAAGAAAAAATAAAGCCAGAATCTACAAGAATAATGTCATATTTCACTCCAGATACAGCCAGTGTCCATCTAAGGGAAGGTGTTCCACCATACGCTAAGAGAGGTAAGATTGGTGAGTTAGAATTGGTTAAATTGGATGAAAAACCTTTAACATTGGAAGAATTGAGAGGAATAGCTCATGAAATATTAGAATCTGCAAGACAAGATGATGATAGCAGTATTGAGATTGAAAGAGAAGGTGCTACGATAGTTCAATTGAGAGAGATCAGAATTGCTATAGCTGAGAAACCTTTTGCAGATAGAATGGAAATAACAGCTGTGAGGCCAATAGCGAAAGTAAGTCTTGATGATTACGGAGTTAGTGAAGAACTTAAAAAGAGATTTGTGGAAAGACAAAGAGGAATTTTAATAGCTGGTCCTCCAGGAGCTGGAAAATCAACATTTGCAGCGAGTGTTGCTAATTTTCTTTTAGAGAATGGATATATAGTTAAAACTATGGAAAGTCCAAGAGATTTAATGGTTAGAGATGAAATAACTCAATACTCCCCTCTGGAAGGAAATATGGCTTTAACCGCTGATGTTCTATTGCTAGTTCGACCTGATTACACGATTTATGATGAAGTTAGAAAAACATCTGATTTTCAAGTTTTTGCGGATATGCGATTAGCAGGAGTTGGTATGATTGGAGTTACTCATGCAACCAGAGCAATAGATGCCATTCAAAGGATGATAGGTAGGGTTGAGCTTGGTGTTATTCCACAAGTCGTTGATACTGTTATATTTATAGATGGTGGTAAGATAAAAAAGATATATGAGTTGAAATTTACAGTTAAGATTCCTCATGGAATGGTTGAAGCTGACCTTGCAAGACCAGTCATAGAAGTAATCGATTTTGAAACAAAGAAAACCGAGTATGAAATCTATACATATGGTGAGCAAGTTGTTGTTATGCCTGTTAAGGAGGGTAAGAATTTTAAAATCGTTGAGAACGCTGTAGAAAATAAAATTAGAGATATCGTATCGGTGTATAAAATTAATGCAATTAGTGAGAAAAAGGTTATTGTGAGTGTTCCAGAAAATGAGATCTCACACGTTCTTGGAAGGAAGGGAAGGAGGATAAAGTCTATAGAGGAGGAATTGGGGGTGAGTATACAGATAGAACCATTAAAAAGTGATGTTAAAGAATACGAAGCTAGAGTTGAGGAGAGAGGGAAGTATTTCACAATCTATGCAAATGACTTAAAAAATGAGAAAGTTGATGTTTATATTGGAGATAAGTATTTGTTTACAGCAGAAGTTGGTAAGAAAGGTATTATAAGAGTAAGGAAAGACAGAGAGGTAGGAAGAGAAATCAGACTTGCCATGCTTAAAGGGGAGAAGATAAAGTTGATACCGTTGAGAGTATGAAAACTAGATTTCTTTTGCTAATATTTTATGTATTAACAACTATAATAGCTATAAATTTAGTTCCTGATTATAAAAATGCTGGTATGCAAGCTTTTGAAGACACATCAGATATCAAGAACTCTATAACCTACTTTTTTATCCTGATAATATTCACAGCATTTATTTTGTTTGCCATAAAATTTTCAGAGAAGTTGATCTTATTCATATTTTACTCTATAATCTTCATTACAACTTTTTATATATTCCTACCTTATATGGGATTGCTTTCCATCATCCCATCATTGCTTATAATCTCATTGCTGGGGTTAAAAAAGAATTGGATAGTAATAAACCTCTCAGCATTAATTTTATCTGCTGGAGTAACGGCAATTTTTGGAATTAGCTTAGAGCCTCTACCAGCTATCGCTCTTTTGGCTATATTGGCTATCTATGATTACATCTCTGTTTACAAGACGAAACATATGATTGAGTTAGCAAACTCATTGACTAAATTGAATTTACCACTCCTCTTTATAATTCCATCATCACTAACTGCAAGTTTGGACGATGAAAAAAACGCTTATATGGGTGTTGGAGATGTCGTAATCCCAAACATCTTAGTAGTTTCAGCATACACATTCAGTGGAGTCTTTAAAGCTTTCACAACATTTATCGGCAGTAT
>WAJX01000028.1 GCA_015523665.1 Ferroglobus sp. | reverse complement strand
TTTCCATAGGATTTCCCCTTAAATGATTTATAGATGTCTAGAATATAATATTTTCCAAAAAATTCTAAAATTATAAATTGTTAAGGTTATTGGAATTGTTAAGACTGGAATTAGTTAAGTTTTCGCCCCAACAATACTTTTAGGCGATCTTTTAATTCTTCTTCTCCTCTTACCATTGGATGTATATTTTTGATTCGGTCCAGGTTTTTTATAGTTTTGATATTTTGGAGGAACTAGTCTTGTTTGGCCTTTCCTATTTTTTATCTTTATCCATTGAGTTGTGCCAGTTTTTCCCATAATGTAAAAAAATCTGGAAAGTTTAAAAATATTTTGATGGGTTTAATTGGGTTTAGCATGATTGGTTATGTTTATAATATTGTTATGATAATATAAAAATTTGATAAATAAAAACATAACATATTTATAAATAATGAAAAATAAATTCATGATAAAGAAAAACTATAGATGAGCAGATGAATTAATAGTTGATGAACTTTAAAAATTATGTTAGAATTTATTTAAAGATAAATTATAAAGATCATTAAATGATATCAATTTTGAATATACAAACTAAAACTAAGGAAAATTAAGCGTATTGAAATTGCTAACTTAATGTTACTATCTCTCCTTCTTACGAAAGTTTTATAATCTCAGGCAAGATTTAAAGCATAAAACTTAAATTCATAATTTATTGCTTCGAAGCATCTCAGAAAAGCTACTGTTGTGGGATCATGATGCTGGAAAAACTGGTTGAAAGAAAGGAGCAACTCGAAAAAGAGCTTCAGGAGTTCATCTTAAAACGAGATGAGTTGAATAAATCCGCAAGAGAGTATGCAGATAGAAGAGATGAGATAAATAAGGAAATAAAGGAAATTTTAGCTAAAGTTAGAGAGTTAAAGGAGAAGAGAGATGAATTTAATAAAAAAGCAAGAGAAGTAAGAATAAAAAGAAGAGAGCTTCATAGAGAGATAGATAAATTATATAGAGACTTGGATAAATTAAGGAGAAGTATAGATAAGGGTGGTAGACCACTTGGAGAAATTGAAAAGGAAATAAGACGACTTGAATTCAGACAACAGACTGCAGTTCTAACTATAGAAAAGGAAAGGGCACTGGTTGAAAGGATAGCAAAACTAAAGAGAGAGCTTGAATATAGAAAAGAGCAATTAGAAAAGCACGAAGAGTTTAGAAAACTTATAACTAAAATAAGGGAAGTTAAAGATAATGTTAGAAAACTTACTGAAGAGATAAATAACTATCAAAGTGAAGCAGATAAATATCATTCAGAGATGGTCAAACTTCTTGAGAAAGTCGATAAAATGAGGAAAGAAGCGAACGAACTTCATCAAAAATTCTTAGAAAGTAAAAAAGAGGCTGATAGATGCCATATGGAAGTAATTAAAACTAGGAAAGATGTAAAAGATCTTGAAAAGGTTATTAAAGCATTAAAAGCGAAGGAGGCTAAGAGTAGGGAAGATAAAGAAAGAGAAGAATTGATGAAAAAAGCAAGAGAAATCTATGAAATGTTTAAGAGAGGGGAGAAAATAGAAACTGAAGACCTCCTGATTTTACAAAGAGCTGGATTTATTTAAACTATTTTAACTTTTTAGCTTAATTAAATTATTGTATACATGTCTTGTTATTAATATTGCCATTAATTTTTGATTTTTAGCTGTTATATTTATATAATAAAAATTATATTATATTTTAAATCTTTTAAATTATTTATTTATTATTATCATGTAAATATTGATAATATGTAAAATTATGATAATAACGTAAAATATTAGTATAGTCTTGACATCATAAAAGTATGACTGATGTTAAAGTTAAGATTTATGCTTTAAGCACGTGTCCCTATTGTAAGAGAACTATAGCATTTTTAAAAGAAAATGGAGTTAATATGGATGTAGTATTTATCGACGAACTTCCTAAGGATAAAAGGGAGAAAATTATATCTGAGGTCTATGAACTCACAGGTATGTATGCTGTGCCAGTTATTTTGTATGGAGATAGGGTTATAGTTGGATTTAAAGAGGATGAACTCAAAAAATTAGTGGAGGAAAAAAATGAGTTCAAACATTGATTTAGATAGATATATTAAATCACTTGAAAAAATTGCTGAGAGATTTGGATGGAAATTAAATCCGGATAAAGACTTAGTCAGAGAGTTTGCGATGGGTCTGCTCAAAAACAAAGAGAGGTATGGTTATGCTTATTGTCCATGCAGGTTTCCAATTGGAGATATGGAGATAGATAAAAAGATAATTTGTCCATGTGTGTATGCGAAAGAGAGGGATGTTGAGAAATATGGGAGATGTTATTGTGGACTTTTTGTCACCAAGGAAGTGTATGAAGGGAAAGCTAAAGCAGCAGAATTCTTTGCTGATAGACATGCTGAACTCCTCTTAAAAAGCTCAAAATCAAAATTTAGAAAAGATTAACTTTATGATTGCAAAAGAGAATATCATTGAAATAGATAGCGAGAGAATTAATGTGTCTAGATCTGGAAATCCTTTTTTTAAAATCCAAATAAAACCCAAGTAAAGGCATATAACTAAGAAAGTGGATATAGTTGATAGGATTGCTCCTCCTACAAGATAAAATGGGAATTCAACACCTCTGTGCTCTATTAAAACTGAAAAGAATATCATTAATATTGCAAATATGAGGGTTATAAAAGAAGTTCTTAACTCCAACTCATGCATTGTTATTGAAATTATTCCATAAATGCATAGCAAGATTATAACCGCAAGAATGAGGGAGAATATAAGACTTGTATAGAAGTTTTTAAGATAACCTTTTCCAACCCCTTTTCCAAGATTCATATAAGCTATGTAGATTCACACTATTTATATTTTATCTATCAATGAAAATAATAAAATGAATTTCTGTTTTCCTATTTTTAAGAAGTTCTACAAACTCTCTATTTAAATTTAAAGCTGATTTATTGGAATTTATTAATAGGGTCCTATCACATATGAATTTGCTTTTTCTAACTACGATATCACTCTCATGCTTAAAAGTCAATCTTTTATCTCCAAAACCATAAAGTTCTTCAGAGATTCCATAATCTGGTAATGAAATTACTATTTTAGCCTTTTTCCCGTTTTTAAGCTTTTTTTTAATTTTTTCATCTATTTCACTTATCGATTTGTTTGCAGATACTCCTATTATGCAATCTCCACGTGGAGTAAGTTCATGATCTTTTGTTATCTGAAGAGTAGTTTTATGTGTTGCTTTTATATTTTCATGCCCGTATGCAATGATTTTTTCTTTGAGCATGCTCACATACAGTTAGCCAATCACAATTACTACATGAAAGTTCTCGCCATTTTGCTATTATTTTCTCAACTCTTTTTCTTATTTCACCCCAATTTAAAATATTTCCTTTGTTGACTTCTAGAAGATATAAAGCCAATTCATCTAATTTTCTTATCTCCTCATCACTCCCTTCTTTGTAGTGACATTTATCATTTAAGAGATAAGGACATTCGATGCATATATCATCTAATCCATCTACAACTTCGACATCTTCGGAAAGAGCTTCATATATTTTTTTAATAAAATTTTCAGAATATCCTTCTCCTTTAAAAAAGCACAGGCAAATTAAGTGATGTCCTCTCAATTTCACCATCACTTCAGTGATTTACATTATTATCTAAATAACTCAACTTCAAGTCTTGCTGGATCATATTTCCAATCAGAGGGCAAAACACCTTTAGACTTGTAGTAATCACTAAGCCTCCTTATCTTAGCCTCTATAAGCTGTAGACCTCTCATATTATGCTTATCTTTTTTGTGTATTTCTAGATGTTTTCTCAGGTTGATAGCTTTGAGAATTAGGGATTTAAGATCTTCTGGCATTCTTATTTCTACGTTATTGTCCTTTAAAATTTTTAGCATACTCTTTCCAGTTACTTGTTTAACAGATGGAATTCCATATCTGTCTCTTAGAATCATTCCGATCATACTTGGTTCATATCCGTCATTATACAAGTCCACAACTATTTTCTCAACTTCTTCGGCACTTAGATCTACCCATTCTGGTTTTTTATCTCTATAAACTCTTTTTGATCCAGATTTGCCTCTTCTTCTTGCATGCATTCTTGCCATCTTTTACACCTCATCCCCAATATTTCCTATATTTTCAGTTTTTCTCATCTTTAGCTTTTTAATTCTTTTTGTTGTTTTTCATTTTCTCTAACTATTTTTTCTGACTATACATCTTTTAATTCTCTATATATTCTATATATTTATTTTATTTAATTTTTATTTTTAATATTATTTAATATTATATTGATAAATTTTAGGCTGGGTTAAAAATTTTTTGTAAGCCAACTGAAAAACTTTTCGAGAGCTTTTCTCCTATGACTCACTTCATTCTTTCCTTCCCCCATCTCTGCAAAAGTCCTTCCATTGTACTCGAAAATTGGATCAAATCCGAAACCAGAATCCCCCCTGATCTCGTTTGCAATTCTCCCTTCGGTTATTCCAATAAATGTGTGTATCTCTGATCGATCATAAAAGGCGACGACTGCTTTGAAATATGCAGATCTATCTTTTACACCTTCCATTAACTTTAAAATACCCTCATTACCGATAGTTTTAAAGACGTATGAGGAATATATTCCAGGAAAACCTTTGAGAGAGTTTATGAAAAGACCACTATCCTCTATAAAGAACATGTCATCTATCTCTTTAGAGAGAAATTTAATGCTAAAATATGCCACCTCTTCTAAGCTTTCACCTTGTATCTCTGGATATTCAAGATTCACCCATCTTATCTCAATACTGAATTTCTCAGCTATTTTTTTCGCTTCAACAAATTTACCTTTATTTGTTGTTACAAATGATATCATTTTCTCTCACTCAAAAATCCTTCTAAGCTCAAACGGAAAAAGTTGTCAGCAAACTTAGAATCTTTCATCTTTTTCCAGAAATACTGATAATCTTCATCAACATCAAGTAATGTATTATGCATATCTTCAACACTTTTGGAGGAGACTGCTATCCTTCTCCATTCGGATATTTTCTCTTCAATCTTCTCGAGGAGATTGTTAGCATCACTTAACCCAAAATGAGTGTACGCTATATATTCAGGATTTAAAACCCTCATCTTTTCTATGGATTCTATTGACTTATCAAAATCACATGGTGGTGGAGTTGTAGGTATGACATAACCGTCATGTGATATTCCGGCTGAATCTCCTGGAAAAAGAGTTGAAGACTTCTCTAAAAAGTATGAAACGTGATGAGAGGCATGTCCTGGAGAATAGATTACTTTGATTCGCTCATTTCCCAGACTTATGGTTTCACCATCTTTTGGGGCAATTATTCTCTCTGAATTTACTGGGACAGGAGCTCCATATAACTCTGCTATTTTCCCTAAGATTGTTTTACTGGCATTCCATAACTTTTCTGGGTTTATGAGATGTTTTACACCGTATGGATGGACGATAACTTTTGCGTTTTTAAAAATCTTGGAAAGTAAGCCAACTCCTCCTCCATGATCCAGATGGATATGCGTTAAAAAAATGAACTCTATATCATTAACATTTATCCCTATCTCATCAGCAATTGAGAGAAAGCCTTTTACAATGCTTGATGGTCCACTTTCAATTATTGCTGGCCTCTCTGTGTTGAGAATGTATGATGATATGATCTCTGATTCGTTTCCAGTTTCGGTATCTATAGTGTAAATATAATCTTTAATTTCGTAAATCTTCACGGACTTTTCTTAGCCTAAGTTAGGATAAAAAATTTTCCATGATCTCTCATTCATTATTTTGTTTCATTTTATTATCGCATTGTGATTATCATTCATTATTATTAACTTTATTTATTAATTTTTAAACAATATTTATATTTTAATAAAGTTTTATCTTTTATTAAAATAAATTTTATCTATTTCGGAATTTTATTTTACTATATTATAAC
>WAJX01000027.1 GCA_015523665.1 Ferroglobus sp. | reverse complement strand
GTAAAGCTCTTCTGGATGTTGTAGTTTGATTGATTTTTTAATTTTAATTTATTTTTGAATTTTTTAAAATTTTAAGTTTAATCTTTTTTCAACTTTTTTCAAAGCATGTAAAATAAGGCTCGGAAAAGCTTTAAAACAGTTTGTTATGAGTTGAATTTAAAGGTGATCAGAAATGACAGATATTCCAGTTAAGGAAATAATGACGAGAGATGTTTGTACTGCGGAAAAAGACACCTCTTTATTAAATGCCAGCAGAAAGATGATCGAGTTTGGTGTTGGGAGTATAGTAGTGGTTGAAAATTCAACACCAATAGGTATAGTAACTGAGAGTGATATAATTAAAAAGGTTGTATCTAAGAATAAATTGCCATCAGAGATAACTCTTGGAGAGATTATGACATATCCACTTATAAAGGTAAAGCCTTCAACGAGTTTGAGGGAAGCACTTAAGATAATGCTTAAAAAAGGGATAAGAAGGTTACCTGTTGTTGAGAATGACAAACTTGTAGGAATAGTAACGGATACAGATATATTAGCTGTTTCTATTGATCTTGGAGAATATGCTGGTTTAATCATCGAATCTTATTATCAAAGAGAATCTGTAGAAGTAGGGAAATGTGAGATGTGTGGAAAAATCGCAGAATTAATAGATGTTGATGGAGATAAGATATGTGAAGATTGTTATGAGGTTAAGTAGGTGAAAATTTAATGAAGTCCATAAAAGAAAAGTTTAGCAATGATAAGGGGAGTTATAAAAAGGTTAAGATTGGAAGTGTGATGAAAATTGCAACTAAAGATGTAATAACAATCCCACCGACTACAACGATCATGGGTGCAATGAAAACGATGATTAGGTATAGATTTAGGAGATTACCAATCACTGATCCAGGAACGAGAAGAATAGAGGGAATAATCACCGGGATGGATATAGTGGATTTTCTTGGCGGTGGTGGGAAATGTAAGATTGTAAGTGAAAGATACGATGGGAATTTGCTTGTGGCGATAAATGAGGAAGTAAAAGAGATAATGGAAAGAAAAGTTTTTTTGATAGATTTTACAAGCTCTTTGGAGGATGCTGTTGTGGAAATGCTGAATAAAGGAGTTGGAGGTGTTCCGATAGTAGATAAGGATGATAGAGTTGTTGGTATAATAACAGAAAGAGACATAATGAAATATCTGGCTCGCCAAAAGAGATTCGATGGGGAGGCGAGAGATTATATGAGTAAGGGTGTAATCTCTATAGGGCCAGAGGCAACTATTGAGGAAACTATGAAAACTATGATATCCAGAAAGATAAGGAGGTTACCTGTTATTAAAGATGATCTCTTACTTGGAATCATAACATCAACAACTATCGTTAGATATTTTGCTGGGGAGGCATTCAAAAAAATTATAACTGGAAATGTTAGAGAGGTGATAGAACAACCCATTTCAAGCATACTCTCGAATGAAAAAGTCTTAAAATATACAGAGCCACTGATTGTGGATATTAATTCAAAAATAAGAGATGTTGTAAACTTGATGCTTGAAAAAGGTCAGGCAGCAACTATAGTAGTTGATGGTAAAAATCTTGAGGGAATAATAACTGAGAGAGATTTGTTGAAATTTTTTAATAGATGAGAAAGAAGGTTAGTTGAAAGCCATGTTTAATCTGATTAATGGAATCACAAAATTATTAATGTGTATATATAAATAAATAATAAAATATATAAAAAATTAAAAAATAAATAACGATTATTGATGTTTATAAACAAAACTAATTAATTCAACAATACGAAAATATAATAATAAAAAAATATAAAAATAAATATGGTTATAAAAATGATTTAAATGTGGTGATGTATGATATGGATAGTGGATTATGTATGTCGCTCAAGCCTTAAAGTTAAGTAAAAGTGTGGCAGAAAAACTTGAGGAGAGGAATATATTAAAAGAGGCGATAATAAAACATCCCTTTTTTCGGGATGTGATAGAGGCTGTAAGATTTGATAAGAAATTTGGAGAGTTTGAAGAAGGAACTGTTATTGCAAAAACGATTAATGGAGTTGAGATAGTTAGGGGATATCCAAAGATAAGGAGAGCTTTAACACTATACCCAACTATAAAAAAATATTTCAAAAAAAGGGTTGTGTTTGAAGAGAAAATGAATGGATACAATGTAAGAATAGTCCATTTCGGGAAAAATCTTTATGCGATTACTAGGAGAGGGTTTGTATGTCCTTACACAACTGAAAAAGCAAGAGAACTATTGGAATTGGATTTTTTTAAAGATTATCCAAAGTATATGCTTTGTTGTGAGGCGGTTGGAAGAGAATCTCCTTATGTCCCTAAAGATGTATACGGTGTTGATTTTGAATTCTTCGTTTTTGATATTAAAGAAAGAGCGAGTGGTAATCCATTACCTATAAGAGAAAAAGAAAGACTATGTAATGAGTATGGTTTAAAGTTAGCCCCCATACTTGGAGAGACTGATGTTAAAAATGCCCATGAAGTTGCGAGAGATATAATCAAAAAGTTAGATGAAAAGGGGAGAGAAGGGGTGGTTATAAAAGACCCAGAAATGAGGAATAAACCGATAAAATATACAACGAGCAAAGCTAATTGTGATGATTTAAAATATGCCTTTAGATATTTTAGTGAATACGGGAAAGATTTTATGTTCTCTAGAATTATTAGAGAGGCTTTTCAAAGTTTTGAATTTGATGAAAGTGATGAGGAATTAAAAAGTAGGAGTCTCAGACTCGGAGAATCAATTTTAAAAGCTATCGTTGAAAGTATAAGGGATGTTTCTGAGAAGAGGAAGATTGTAGAGGTAGTAAGATTAAAATTCAGTGATTTGGATGTATTAAATCTTTTTTTAGAGCATTTAAAAAGAAGTGGTGTCTATTTTGAAGTCAGAGATATGAAAAAGGAGGAGGGGAGGATTTTAGTTGAGATAAATAGGATTATGAAAAGCACAACCGATAAGATTAAAGATCATTTAAAAGGTGGACTATGGTAGTTGGCATAGATGCTGGTTCTAAAAGTTATGGGATTTTTATCCTTGAAGATAGAAAATTAGTTGAGATAGAATCTGAGAGAGTTAGAAATGATCCATATTTGATTGTTGAAGTTTTGAGGGAGTTGAGTTTTGATGTAGCTGCTGGACTTTCTGGTTATGGATTGCCTGTTAAACTATTTAATCAGCTCACTGAAAATGACATTTTTTTAATGACTCTAAAAAAAGAAGAGAATAGAAGTATCGGCTTAAGAGGTGTGATTAAATCACTAAGGAATGAGAACTTTAAGATCTATACAATCCCAGGAGTGATTCATCTTCCTACAGTTCCAGAGTTTAGGAAGATAAATAGGATAGATATGGGTACATCGGATAAAGTATGTAGTGTCGCTCTTGCGATTGCTGAAGGTTATAGCGATTTTATACTTGCTGAACTTGGTTATGGATTTAATTCATTTATTGCTGTAAGAGATGGAAAGATAATAGATGGTATTGGTGGAACTTCTGGATTTCCATCCAATCTTAGCATATCTGCAATAGATGCTGAATTGGTGTGGATGCTAGATTTAAATGAAAAAAGTGGCAAAGATATAGTTTTTAGCGGAGGTTTAGGCCAATTCCTCCAAGAGAGAAATCTGAAATTTAGTATGGAAATTTTTTCGGAATGGGTATTGAAGGGTATAAATGCTGTTAATACTGTTGTTAAAACTGATCTCGTTTTACTTTCAGGAAGGTTTGCTGAGAATGTAAAAAAATTTATCGAAGGTTATGAGGTAAAGATTCTTCAGGGATTTGGAACAGGTAAGCAGGCTGCAGAAGGAGCAGCGATAATTGCAAATGGACTTGAAGGTGGAGAGTATAGGGATGTGGTAAGTAGATTGGAATTAAGAAAAGCGAGGGGAAGTGTGTTTGATTATCTGACATCAGATATTATAAGATTTTTAAAAGCTGAATTTAGATCTAAACTGTAAAATAAATCTTTATGTTTATATATACATTATTTTAAAATATAAAATTTTAAAATATAAATAAGAATAAATAAGAATAGATGAATATCTAAATCAGTAATTACCAAACTTTTAAGTAAACTTTAATACAATTTAATCTTATGAGACGCCCAGCAGTAGCGGGATCATTTTATCCGTCTAATCCAGAATCTTTGTTAGCTATGCTTAAGGAGTATGCTGAAAGAAATCCGGACAGTAGTATTGTATCTGCTGTATCTCCTCATGCTGGATATATGTATTCTGGCAGAACTGCAGGTAGAATCCATTCTCTAATTCCAGATGCTGAAACTTATATCATTGTATGTCCGAATCATACTGGGATTGGGTCATCTGTTGCAGTTTCAGTTGATGATTGGCTCACTCCTCTTGGAGTTATAGAAGTTGACAAAGAATTTGTTGATGCGATGCCGATGAGAGTAGCTAGTATAGATGAGACGGCTCACACCTATGAACATAGTCTTGAGGTTCAACTTCCATTTCTCCAATACCTCCACAAAGACTTTAAGATTGTTCCAATCTGTCTTGGACTTCAAGATAAAGAAACGGCTAAAGAGTTAGCTGAAGAGATAATAATCGCAGAAAACAATGTTGGTAGAGATGTTGTTGTTATAGCTTCAAGTGATATGCATCACTATCTGCCAGATGATGAATGCAGAAGGAGGGATGAGAAAATTATTGAAGCAATTATTAGTATGGACATAGACAGGTTTTATGATACAATCTACAAGATGCAAGCTAGTGTTTGTGGATATGGTCCTATAGCGGTTGCAATGCATTATGCGAAAAATCATGACGGTATAGCTGAGTTAGTTCATTACTCTACAAGTGGAGATGTTGCTGAAAAGAGTAGTGTTGTTGGATATGCGGGTATAGCTTTTAGGGTATAGCTTTTAGAGTTTAGATATATCAAAAATAATTTATGATATATATAATATAAATATAAATAAAAAATAATGAAATATTTTTAATTATTTAAATTAAAAATAGTAAAAAGATTAGAAATCATCAAGCAATTTCTTGTATAGTTTTTCATCATCGAACTCCATAGCTCTTTTTATTACACTCATCAGATAGCTCATGAAAAGATTGATCTCTAATTGTATTTCTTGTTTCTCTGTATCTTGAAAGTAAAAAATCTATTTAAATAAAATTTTAGTTTTTATATCGATAATTCCATTCGCTAATAGCCAAATACCATGACAATATTATGAATCCAAACGGGATGAGAAGAAATATAACTAAAGCTCTACTCTTTCCAGCTTTTTCTAAAATTTTTATCCATGGATATACCAACAGCAATATCCCAAACAAGATAAACAATATTACTTCAAGTTCTGCAATACCTATAGAGAAACTCATGGTCTTCTGTTAATTAAATATTTAATAAAATTTTTCTTTCAATTAATCGAACTCTTTATATGGGCTATAGTATCCACAATCTCCTCAAAGAAAAGAATGCACAATTTTTTGTTATGTATGCTAATAGTAAAAATGCCAACTTTTACTATGCAACCAACTTCAAAATTAGTGAGAACGCTTTTTATATGATAGGAGAGGATGGAACAGAACTTTTAGTTATTAGCGATATGGAGAAAAGAAGAGCTGAGAGAGAAAGTAAAGTTAAGGAAATAGCCTCACTGAGTGATATAAATTTCTATGAAAACTTAAAAGAATATGGGGAACCTGAAATTGCTCTTACTGAAACTTATATACGACTTCTCAAAACACATAAGGCTAAGAAAATACTAATCCCACCTGAATTTCCATCTTTTCTTGTATTAAGATTTATTAAAGAATTTGAAGTTGAAGTTGTTAAAAATCCGTTTTCTGAAATGAGAAAGATAAAAAAAGGTTATGAAATAGAAGAGATTAAGAAAACCAGTAAAGCAATTATTGATGCATTTAAATTTTTATTAAGACTGCTTGAGAAAGAAAAGGATGTGAAAAGATTAAGAAGAGAGGTAGAGAGCTTTTTATTTCAAAGAGGTTATTTGGCAGAAGGTACAATAATCTCATCTGGGATTAGAACTTCTGATCCACACTTTATAGGGGATGGAATTATTGAGGAGCATGTTATAATAGATATATTCCCGAAATCCATTGAAAGTGGATACTATTCTGATTTTACTAGGACTATTATCTTAAAAGATAGAAATGATATTGTTGAGATGTTAAATGTTTGTATAGAAGCAAAAAGGGAAGCTGTGAATATAATAAAAGATGGTGCTTTAACCTCTGAAGTTTACAACAGAGTATGTGATATAATTGAGAGTTATGGTTATAAGACTTTAAGGGAAAAAGCTAGGGAGGGATTTATACATTCAGCAGGGCATGGGATTGGCCTTGAAATTCATGAAGAGCCGAGAATCTTTAATAAAGATGAACAATTAAAAAAAGGGATGGTTATCACTATTGAGCCGGGATTATATTATGAAAAGATTGGAGGGGTGAGAGTTGAGGATACCATATTGGTTAAAAGATCTGGAAATGAGATCTTGACAAAATTTGATGATTTTGTGAAGATAAGTTAAAAAGGGTGTTAGAAATGTTGGAGAAGCACATTGAAGCTGGAAAAGTTTTAAAGATTGTGAGAGAAGAAGTAAAAGATTTGATAAAGCCGGGAGTAAAAATAATAGAAGTTGCAGAATACGTTGAAAAGAGGATTAGAGAATTAGGAGCAAATCCAGCGTTTCCTTGCAATATATCGCTAAACTATGATGCCGCTCACTCTACTCCAAAAAAAGACGATACTAGAACTTTTAGAGAAGGAGATATAGTTAAAATTGATATAGGAGCCCATATAGATGGATATATAGCTGATACAGCCTTTACAGTAGATCTTGGGGATAATAATGATTTAGTTGATTGTGCTGAAGAAGCTTTGAAATCTGCTATAGAAATTGTAGAGGCTGGTATTACGACTGCAGAAATAGGTAAAACTATAGAATTAACGATAAAAGATTTTGGATTTAAACCTGTTGTCAACTTGACTGGACATGGCTTTATGCCATACATCGCACATGCACCACCGACTATATACAACTTTGCTGTTGAAAAAGGTGTTAAGCTTGATGAGGGGATGATCATAGCTATTGAACCATTTGTAACCGATGGTGTTGGAAAAGTTGCGGAAAGAGGAGAAACGGAAATATACTCTCTCATAAGAGCTAAACCTGTTAGAATGAGAATTGAAAGAGACATACTTTCAGAGGTTGAGAAGTATAAAACCCTACCTTTCGCAAAGAGGTGGTTAAAAAAGGCGCCAGATGTAATAATGTCAAAACTCGTTAGAGAGAAAGTGCTAAGGGCTTATCCGGTTTTGAGTGAGGTAAAAAGAGGACTTGTGAGTCAAGCTGAACATACAATAATAGTCGAGGATGGAGGTGCGAGGGTTATAACATAAACAAATTTTCATCTTTTCCTTGCGCATTACTTAAAAAATATATTGATTTTATTTAATTTTTATTTAATTTTCATT